>NZ_BAAKJB010000029.1:0-84216 GCF_059703765.1 Azospirillum sp. NS33
GGCGGCGACGCACCCGCCGCCGGGGCGGCGGCGCGGCCCGACGCCATGGCCGGGGCGGCGGCCGACGCCCGCCTCGCCACCGGGCCCCAGCCGCGCGGCCGGGCGTCCAGTGGCGTGCGCATCGTCGCCGACACCGCGTCGAACGCCCTGCTGATCCTGGCCCGCCCCGCGGTCTACGCGCAGATCGAGCAGAGCCTGCGCAAGCTCGACGTGGTGCCGGCCCAGGTGCAGATCGAGGCGACCATCGCCGAGGTCCGCCTCAACGACGCGCTGCGCTTCGGCGTCCAGTACTTCATCGAGAGCGGCAACCACGCGGTGCGCTTCTCCACCCTGGCCAGCGGCGCCGTGGCGCCGGCGGCGCCGGGCTTCTCCTACCTGTTCGCCGGCGGCAACGCCAACGTCGTGGTCGACGCGCTGAAGCAGATCACCGACGTCAACGTGCTGTCGACGCCGACGCTGATGGTGCTCGACAACCAGACCGCGCGCCTGCAGGTGGGCGAGCAGGTGCCCATCGTCACCCAGCAGGCGCAGAGCGTGACCGACGCCGACGCCCCCATCATCAACCAGGTCCAGCTCAAGGACACCGGCATCATCCTCGCCGTGACCCCGCGCATCACCGCCAGCGGCGTCGTGCTGATGGACGTCTGGCAGGAGGTGAGCGATGTGGTGCGGACCACCAGCTCCAACATCGACTCCCCCACCTTCCAGCGCCGCCGGGTCGAGAGCTCGGTCGCCGTGGCGAGCGCCGAGACGGTGGCGCTGGGCGGGCTCATCCGCCAGAACCGCGGGCGCGGCAACAGCGGCGTGCCGGTGCTGTCGGAGCTGCCGGTGCTGGGCGCCCTGTTCGGCACCCGCGACGACACCGTCGAGCGCAGCGAGCTGCTGGTGATGATCACCCCGCGGGTGGTGCGCTCCACCGGCGACGCCCGGGCGGTGACCCAGGAGCTGCGCCGCCGCCTCGCCGACCGGCCCTTCCTGCGCCCGGCGGTGCTGCCGTGACGGGCGCGGCGGCGGCGCGGCGACGCGGCTTCGCCCTGCTGGCGGTGCTGTGGGGGGTGGCCCTGCTGGGCCTGCTGGCGGTGGCCCTGGGCGCCACCGCCCGTAGCGAGGCGCGGCTCGCGGCCAACACCGCGGCGCGCGACGCCGCCCAGGCGCTGGCCGACGGCGGCGTGCGCTACGCCCTGGCCGCCCTGGCCGCCCCGGGGGCCGCGCTGCGCCGCGACGGCGTCCCGTTCCCGGTCGTCGTCGACGGGGTCGCCGTGCAGGTGTCGGTGACCGAGGCCGGCGGGCTCGTCGACCTCAACGCCGCGCCGGCGCCGCTGCTCGCCGCCCTGTTCCGCGCCGCCGGGGCGGAGGACGCGCGGGCGGCGCGGCTGGCCGATGCGGTGGTGGACTGGCGCGACGGCGACGACGCGCCCGGCCCGGCCGGCGCCGAGGCCGGGGCCTACGCCGCCGCCGGCCGGGCCGGGCCGGCCAACCGCCGTTTCGAGACCCTGGGCGAGCTGCGCGGCGTCCTGGGCGTGGACGCCGCGCTGTGGGCGGCGGCGCTGCCCTTCGCCACGCTCCAGTCCCGGCGTCCCGGGGTGGACCCGCGGGTCGCCCCGGCGGCGCTGCTGTCGGCCCTGCCGGGGGCCGACCCGGCGGCGGTGGAGGCGCTGGTGGCACGGCGGCCGCTGGGCCGCGACGCCCCGGTGGGCACCGGCGGCCTGCCGGCGGGGCTGCTCGCGGCCTCGGTCGGCGACGCGCTGGAGGTGGCGGCGCGCGCCGCCCTGCCGGAGGGGCCGGCGGCGACCCGGCGGGCCACGGTCCGCCTCACCGGCATGCTGGCCGATCCAGTGTGGCTGCACGCCTGGGAGGACGGGGCGTGACCGCCGGCGAGCCGGGCCTCGCCGGGCTGCCGGCCGCCGCGACGCTGTTCGCGGTGCTGGCCGCGCCCTTCGTCGGCAGTTTCGTGGGCCTGGTGGCCGACCGGCTGCCGCGGGGCGAGCCGGTGGCCGTGGGGCGCTCGCGCTGCCGCGCCTGCGGGCGCACCCTGGGCCCGCTGGAACTGGTGCCGCTGCTGTCCTGGCTGGCCCTGCGCGGCCGCTGCGCGGGCTGCGGCGCGGCGATCCCGGCGGCCCTGGCGGGGGTGGAGGCGGCGGCCCTGGCGGTGGCGCTGTGGGCGGTGGCGGTGGTGCCGCCGCCGGCGCTGTGGCCGACCCTGGGCCTGGGCTGGACGCTGCTGGCGCTGGCCGCGGTCGACGCCTGGACCGAATGGCTGCCCGACCGGCTGACCCTGCCGCTGGGCCTCGCCGGGATCGCGGTCAACGCCTGGATCGCCGGCGGCGTCCCGGTCGACGCCCTGGTCGGCGCCGCCGCAGGCTGGGCGGCCTTCGCCGCGGTGATCCTCGGTTACCGGCGCTGGCGCGGGCGCGATGGCCTGGGGTGGGGCGACGCCGCGCTGCTCGGCGCCGGCGGCGCCTGGGTCGGCTGGCCGGGCCTGCCCGGGGTGGTCCTGCTGGCCGCCCTGGCCGGGCTTGCGGCGGCGCTGGCGCTCGGCCACCGCCGCGCCGACGCGCGGCTGCCGTTCGGGCCGGCGCTGGCGCTGGCCATCTGGGTGGTGTGGCTGCACGGGCCGCCGCTGGTCGGGGCGGCGCCGGGGGGAGCGCCGTGGTGACGCCGTTCGATCCCGGCGCGCTGGCCGCGGCCCTGCGCGGGCGCGGCCTGGTCGACGCGGAATCGCTGGCCCGGGCGCGCCGGCTCGAGGCGGAGACGGGCGAGCGGCTGGACCGCGTGCTGACCCGTCTCGGCCTGGTGCCGGAGCGGGCGATGGCGGAGGTCCTGGCGGCGCTCCTCGGCCTGGCGGTGGCTGGCCCCGAGGACTATCCCGACGCGGCCGTCGCCGACGACCGCCTGTCGCCGCGCTTCCTGCGCGAGCACCAGGTGGTGGCGCTGGAGGCCGCGGACGGGGCGTTGCGCCTGGCCATGGTGGATCCGCTGGACGGCTTCGTGCGGGCCGCGGTGGAGATGGCGACGGGCCTGCCGGTGCGCCCGGTGGTCGCGGTGCCGGCCGATTTGGAGGCCGCCTTGCAGCGGCTGTTCCGGGCCGCCGACGGGCGTGCGGTGGTCGACGCGGCGGTGGCCGACGGCGAGGCGCCGGACGACGTGGAGCGGCTGCGCGACATCGCGTCGGAGGCGCCGGTGGTGCGCCTGGTCAACCAGATGATCGCGCGCGCCGTCGACCAGCGGGCGTCCGACATCCACATCGAGCCGTTCGAGACGCGGCTGGCCGTGCGCTACCGCGTCGACGGCGTGCTGCAGGAGCAGGAGGCGCCGCCGCGCCGTCTCGCCGCCGCCATTGTCTCGCGCCTCAAGATCATGGCCCGCCTCGACATCGCCGAGCGCCGGCTGCCCCAGGACGGGCGCCTCAAGCTGGTGGTGCGCGGCAAGGAGATCGACTTCCGTGTCGCCACCGTGCCGACCCAGCACGGCGAGAGCGTGGTGCTGCGCATCCTCGACTGGAGCGCGGTGCGCCTCGACTTCGCCTCCCTGGGTTTCGACGCCGGCGCGCCGCTGGACCGCTTCCTGCGCCAGCTCGACCGGCCCAACGGCATCGTCCTGGTGACCGGCCCCACCGGGTCCGGCAAGACCACCACCCTCTACGCCGCCCTGGCCCGCCTCAACACGCCGCAGCGCAAGATCCTGACCGTCGAGGACCCGGTCGAATACCAGGTCGAGGGCATCAACCAGATCCAGGTGAAGCCGGAGATCGGGCTGGGCTTCGCCGGCGCCCTGCGGTCCTTCCTGCGCCACGACCCCGACGTCATGATGGTCGGCGAGATCCGCGACCTGGAGACCGCCCAGGTCGCCACCCAGGCGGCGCTGACCGGCCACCTCGTGCTTTCCACCCTGCACACCAACGGCGCCGCGGCCAGCCTCAGCCGGCTGCTCGACATCGGGCTGGCCGACTACCTGATCGTGTCGGCCCTGGCCGCGGTGGTCGCCCAGCGCCTGGTGCGGGTGCTGTGCGGCGAGTGCCGCGAGCGCTACGTCGCGGCACCGGAGCTGGCCACCCGCCTCGGCCTGGCGCCGGGGTCCGCCCTGTGGCGGCCGCGCGGCTGCCCGGCCTGCGGCCACAGCGGCTACGCCGGGCGCACCGGCATCTACGAGGTGCTGGAGCTGGACGAGCCGCTGCGCCGCGCCGTTCTGGCCCGGGCCGACGCGGTGGAGCTGCACCGCCTCGCCGTGGCCGGCGGCATGCGCACCCTGTTCGCCGACGGGGTGCGCAAAGCCGCCGCCGGGGTCACCACGCCCGAGGAGGTGTGGCGGGTGACCGAGGACGCGGGGTGACCGGCGGCGACACCCTGTTCCGCTACACCGCGGCGACCCGCGACGGCGAGGTGCGCGACGGCGAGCGGCTGGCGCCGGGGCGTGCGGCGGTGGTGCGCTGGCTGCAGGAGCAGGGGCTGGTGCCGATCGCCGTGGAGGCCGCCGTGGAGGCCGCCGTGGCGGGCGCCGCCGCGCCGGCCGTGGCGCCCGCCATTGCGCTGTGGCGCCCGACCGCCGCCCGCCGCCCGCTGCGGCCGGCCCGCCACCTCGCCCTGGTGCGCGAGCTGGCGACGCTGCTCCAGGCCGAGCTGGCGCTGGAGGACGCGCTGGCGCTGATCGCGGAGCTGAGCGCCGACCGGCGGGAGCGGGCGCTGGTGGCGGCGGTGTTGGACCAGCTGCGCGCCGGCCGCCCGCTGTCGGCGGCGCTGGCGGACAGCGGCGCCTTCCCGGCGGACCAGATCGCCCTGGTGCGGGCGGGCGAGACCGGCGGCGCGCTGGCCGCCGTGCTCGGCAACCTCGCGCGGGCGCTGGAGCGCGCCCATGCGGTGCGCGAGCGGGTGCGCTCCGCCCTGATCTACCCGCTGATCCTGGCGGCCGCCGCGATCGGCTCGGTGGTGCTGCTGCTGACCGTGGTGGTGCCGGCGTTCGAGCCGCTGTTCGCCGACAGCGGCCGCGCCCTGCCACCGGCGACCCGGCTGCTGCTGGACGTCTCCGCCGTGGTGGAGGCCGGTGCGCTGCCCGGGCTGCTGGCGATGGCCGTTGCCCTGCTGGGGCTGGCGCGCGCCCGCCGCGTTCCGGCCGCGGCCGCGGCGCTGGACGGTTGGGCGCTGCGGGTGCCGCTGGTGGGCGGTCTGATCGCCCGCATCGACGCGGCGCGCTTCGCCCGCACCCTGGGCACCCTGTTGGGCAACGGGGTGGCCCTGCTGCCGGCCATGGATCTGGCCGCCACCGCGGTGGCCAACCGCCACCTCGCCGCGGCGCTGGCCGGGGCGTCGGAGCACCTGCGCGGCGGTGGCCGGCTGGGCGAGCGGCTGCTGGCGACGCCGGGCTGGCCGCGGCTGGCGGGCGCGCTGATCCGGGTCGGCGAGGAGACCGGGCGGCTGCCGGCCATGCTGCTGCGCGCCGCCGATCTGCTGGAGGAGGAGACCGGCCGCACCATGGACCGCCTGGTGGCGCTGATCACGCCGGCCGTCACCCTGGTGCTCGGCGGCGTCGTGGCCGGCGTGGTGGTGGCCCTGCTGTCCGCCGTCCTGGCCGTCAACGACGTGGCGCTGTAGGGCGGGCGCGCCGCGGGGGCCGGGACGGCCTCACCCCCTCAGGGCGTCGCACAGGGCGCCGGCCAGCTCGGCGGCCTCCACCGGCTTGTGCAGGAGCTGGCAACCGATCGACGTTGCCTCGCGCAGGCGCTCCGGCGCGGTGTCGCCGGTGACGATGACGGCGGGGATGGCCCAGCGCCGCCGCACCGCGTCGACGACGGTGCGCGCGGTGACCCCGGCGGGCAGGCGGTAGTCGGCGATCAGCAGGTCCGGGGCGGCCGTCTGCGCCTCCAGCACCGTGCCGAGTTCGTCGGCGTCGGCCGCCGCGATCACCGCGATCCCCCAGTCCTCCAGCAGCAGGGTCACCGCGTGGCGGACCGCCTGGTCGTCCTCGACCAGCAGCACCGTCCGGCCGCTCAGGCCGGCCATGTCCTCGGCCGAGGGGCCGTCGTGGTCGATCGCCCGCACCGTGCCGGCGTCGGACGCGGGCACAGACACGGCGAAGACCGATCCGCGGCCGAGTTCGGAGCGCACCTCCACCGTGGCGCCGATGAGGCGGGCGATGCGGGCCACGATCGCCAGGCCGAGGCCGAAGCCGCGCACCGGGTTGCGCTCCGGATTGTCGAGCTGGCGAAACTCCTCGAAGATCCGCTCGCGGTCTTCGGCGGCGATGCCCGGGCCGTTGTCCCACACCTCGAACGCCACCCGTTCCCCGGTGCGCCGGCAGCTCAGGGTCACCTGCCCGCCCTCGTCGCGCGCGCCGTGCTTGAGGGCGTTGGACACGAGGTTGCGCAGCACGCGCTCCAGCAGGTGCGGGTCGGTGGCCACCGCGTCCGTGCCGGGAATGCACCGCAGCGCGATGCCCGCCACCTCCGCCTCGGCCTGGAACTCGGTGGCGAGCCGGGTCATCAGCGTGTCGGGGACGAAGTCGACGACGGCCGGCTCGATGACCCCGGCTTCCAGGCGCGACAGGTCGAGCAGCCCGCTGAGCATGCGGTTCAGCCCCTCGATGGAGGCGCCGAGAAGGTCGAGCACCTCCTGGGCCGGCGAGCCGTCGACGTGGCGGCGCAGCACCTCAGCGTAGAGGGCGGCGGCCTGGATCGGCTGGCGCAGGTCGTGGCTGGCGGCGGCGAGGAAGCGCGTCTTGGCGTCGTTGGCGCGCTCCGCCTCGTCCTTGGCCTCGCGCAGCTTGTCCTCCAGCGCCTTGGTGGCGGTGACGTCGAGGGACAGGCCGACGATGCGCCGGGGCCGCCCGTCGACGCGCTCGACCACGCGGCCGATGGCGGCGATCCAGCGCAGCCCGGTGCGGGGGTGGCGCACCCGGAACTCCATCCGGAGCTCGTCGGTCGCCGCCGCCTGCACGGCCGCCGCCGCCTCCTCGGTGATGGTGCGGTCGTCGGGGTGGAGGACCGCCAGCCAGCGCTGGGCCGCCGGGACGCGGGGGTCGGCGTCGATCCCCAGAAGCTCCAGGCATTCCGCCGACCACACCACGTCGCCGCTGTCGACGTGCCATTCCCAGGTCCCCGCGCCGGCGCAGCGCTGCGCCAGGCGCAGCCGCTCGTCGCTGTCCCGCAGCGCGGCGTTGGCCGTGCTCAGCTCGGCGGTGCGCTCGTCCACCCGATGCTCGAGTTCCGCGTTCGCCTGCTCCAGCTCCTCGGCGAGCACGCGAAGCTCCTCGATGGTCGCCTGCAGCTCCTCCTCCATGGGGCCGATGCCATCGGCATCGCCTTTGCCTTCGCTTCGGCCGCGGCGCCGCGCGGAGGGCGCGGCAGCGGTCCGCCACCCCGCCGCGGCGTCGGCGAGCTGGCGGCGCAGGATCGCCATCCCGCGGTCGCGGGCGGCCAGGGAATCGAGCAGGCGGTCGCGCTCCTCGGCCAGCCGGCAGGCTTCCTCGCGGGCGTCCTCGGCGGCGACGAGGGCCTGTTCGAGGTCGCCGTCCAATTGCTCGAGGCGCCGACGCAGGGCCTCGGCTTCGTTGACCGGATCGTCGATGCGGTTCACTGTGCCCCCTGGAGTGCGGGTTGGGCGGTCGCCACGCCCGCTCGGGCGATGCCACCTTCGAGTGGCGCTCTTGGGACAACATCGCACGGCGGCGTTTTGTGCCGCATTCCTCCTTAGGTGATACAACCAGCGCGGCTGGGCGCGGGACGGCGCGCACGCCCGGCTGTTGAGGCCACCATGAGCGGTCACGACATCATCGTCATCGGGGCGTCGGCGGGCGGCGTCACCGCGTTGCGCACCCTGTTCGCGGCGATGCCGGCGGACAGCGCGGCCACCGTCTTCGTGGTGCAACACGTGGCGCCGGAGGCGCGCAGCGTGCTGCCGCAACTGCTGACCCGGGTGGGCTGGCTGCCGGCCTTCCACCCCGAGGACGGGGAGGCGATCCGCGTCAACCACGTCCATGTCGCCCCGCCGGACCACCATCTGCTGGTCAGGGGCGACCGCGTGCTGGTGCGCCGCGGCCCGAAGGAGAACCGGACGCGGCCGGCGCTCGACCCGCTGTTCCGCTCCGCCGCGGCCGCCTTCGGGCCGCGGGTGGTGGGGGTGGTGCTCACCGGCCTGCTGGACGACGGCACCGCGGGCCTCCGCGCGGTGAAGCGGTGCGGTGGCTGCGCCGTGGTCCAGGACCCGGACGACGCGGAGTGGCCGGGCATGCCGCGCAGCGCCCTGGCGAGCGTCGCCGTCGACCATTGCGCCGCGCTGCCCGCGCTGGCGCCGCTCCTGGCCCGGCTGATCCGGCTGCCGCCGGGGCCGGCGACCCCGGTCCCGGCCGACATCCTGCGGGAGGTCGCCATCTCCGAGAAGGAGTTCACCACCATGAGCCAGGACACGCAGAAGCTCGGCCGGGCGACCACGCTGAGCTGCCCCGAATGCGGCGGCGGGCTGTCGGAGATCGACGACGGCCCGATCCTGCGGTTCCGCTGTCAGGTCGGCCACGCCTTCAGCCCGGAGGCGCTGCGCGCCGCCCAGCACGAGGAGGTGGAGCGCGCCATGTGGGTGGCCCTGCGCACCCACGAGGACCGGGTCAACCTGTTCGACCGCCTGGCCGAGCACGCGCGCGTCGGCGGCCACGTCCGGGTCGCCGCCACGTGGGACGAGCACGGCCGTGAGGCGCGGGCCACGGTGGCGCTGCTGCGCCATGTGCTGGAGGGGGCGTCACCGCTGGAGGCCGAGGCGGTGCGCGGCGACGGCGATTGAGGGGGCGGCGGCTGCGCGCTACGCCTGTTCGTCGGCCACCGCCGGCTGGCCGCCGAGCCGGGTGCGCTCGGTGGTGTCATGGACGATGGCGACGAGGACCGGCGGCTGTTCGTCCGCCAGCAGCTGCAGGCAGACCTCCACCGGATGGGGCACCCCGTTGCGCGCCTCCATCCATGTCTCGAAGACCACCTCCGCCTTCTCGCCGCTGACCAGCGGCGCCACCAGGGACTGGAAGGCCGCCGCCGACACCTCGGGCATCAGCTCGTACAGGGCGAACTGGCGGAGCTGCTCCATGGTGTAGCCCAGCTTCGCCTCGGCGCCGCTGTTGACGACCTGGAAACGCAGCGTCGCCGGGTCGAGGATGTAGAGTTCGTTGAGGGACTGGCCGATGATGCGGCCGAGGTACTCCGCAAAGGTTTCGACGCGGCGCTGCTCGGTGATGTCCTCCACGATCAGCACGACGCCGCGCGCCTCGCGCGTGTCGTAGACAAGGGGGGTGAGCTGGACGCGGCATTCGATGCGCCGGCCGCGGCGGTCGATGGCGTCCAGGTGGATCTGCCGCGGCCGCGGGTCGGCCCCCAGGGTGGACTCCAGCGCGGCCTGCAGCTTGAGGACGGGCAGGCCGATGTCGAGATCGAGCAGCGGCTCACCGGTCACCTCCTCGCCGCGCAACCCCCACTGGTTCTCGCTCCAGCGGTTCCAGGACCGCACCTTGAGCGCGCGGTCGAGCACGATGATGCCGACGTCCATGCTGCGCAGCACAGACTCCGCGTAGCGCCGGTACTCCCCGGACTCCTCGCCATGGCGCCGCAGCTCCTCGTTGGCGACCTCCATCTCCTCGTTGGCGGAGCGCAGCTCCTCGTTCATGGTCTCCAGTTCCTCGTTGGTGGACTGGAGCTCCTCGTTGGTGGTTTCCAGGCTCTCCTGGGCGGCCTCCAGGTCCTGCTGCAGGGCGTAGACGCGGGTGGTGTCGGTGAAGGTGAAGAGGATGGCGAACAGCTTGCCATCGCGGCCATAGAGCGGCGCCGCCTCGATGGTCACCCGGATCGGGTCGGCCGGCGGGCGCAGGAACTCCTGATGCTCCAGCCGCACCATCCGGCCGGTCTTCTGCACCTCGTCCAGCCGGCTGCGCAGCTCCGCCGGGCGGTAGGAGACCACCAGATCCTGGAAGGGGCGGCCGATGTCGGCCTCGCCGACGTCGAGCATGCGGCGCGCCGTGGCGTTGGCGAACATCAGGTTGCCGTCGACGGCGATGGCGACGTAGGCGGCCGCGGCACCGTCGACGATGCTCTCCAGAAGGCGGGTCTGGCGGTCGGCGCGGCCGGCCGCGCTGTCCGGCGCCAGGGCCAGGCTGCCGCCCTTGCTGCGCCGCCATTCCTGCGGCACCTTGCGGAACAGGCGGCTCTTCAGGTCGACCGCCTCGAACAGCTTGGAGCGGGCGAGCTGCGTTTCGGCCTTGCCGAGGAACATGAAGCCGTCGTTGACCAGGGCGTAGTGGAGCCGCGGAAGCACCATGTTCTGCGTCTCGCCTTCCAGGTAGATCAGCAGGTTGCGGCTCCGTGCTGGGCATCGTCGCCTGTCGGGCAGGAGGAGGACGCCCGCAGCATAGAGGGGACGGCGCCGGGTCCTGCCCGGTCGGCCCCGTGGCGGCCGGCGTGTGCGGCCTGGGCGTGCAGGCCTGGGCGTGCAGGCCTAGGCGTGCAGGATGTCGCCGGCGCGCGCGGCCACCAGCGCCAGCTGGGTGCGGTTGCGCACCCGCAGCTTCTGCATGATGGCGCGCAGGTGGACCTTCACGGTTCCTTCCAGGACCCCCATCTCGCGGGCGATCTCCTTGTTGGAACGGCCGTCCATCAGCAGGGCGAGCACGGTGCGCTGGCGCTCCGTCAACTCGGACAGCCGGTCGGGGGCGCCGGCGCGCTCCGGCGCCGCGGCGGGGAGGGAGGCCATCACCACCATGGGGGCGTAGACGCCGCCGCCGAGCACCAGCGGCAGCGCATGGTCGAGCACATCGGCGTTGCAACTCTTGGGCAGCACGCCGCGGGCCCCGGCGCGCAGGCAGTCGCCGACGATGCGGCTGTCCAGCGAGCCGGAGACGACGATCACCGGCGCCGCACCGGCCGCCTGCAGCATGCCCTTGAGCCCGGTCACGCCGCTGGCGTCCCCCAACTGGAGGTCGTAGAGCACCGCCGACAGCGGGGGGCCGCCGGCCAGCCGCCGCGCCTGGGCCAACGACCCCGCCTCCAGCACGGTGCAGTCGGCGTTGCGCGCCTTCAGGGCCAGGGCCAGCCCGTGCCGGACCAGGCCATGGTCGTCGACCACCAGGAAGCGCTCGCCGACGGCGTCGCCGCCGTCGCGGCCGCAGGCCGTCTCGACGCGGTTGGTCCCGATGCGGAATCGATGCGTGTCATGCATGCCGACCTCCCTTTCCTCGCCGTGGCCCGTCCGCGGATGCTGTCGCCTGCCGCGTTTCCGGCCATCAACGCACTGGCTATTCCAACAGTTTCAAGACCCGCTGTGGCATTGCCCATCCTGTCACTGCCGAAAGGGGAGCGCGGTTGGCCGACCACGGCGACCCGTCCGCTGCGATGCCGCTCGACACGGTGGGCCATGTCCCCCGGCCGATGTTTATTGTTCCAAGGGCATCCTGGCACGTGGCGGGCACACCCACACTCCCACACCGACGGCATACGGATGTTGCTCCTTCGGGCATGTCGCGCAGTGGCGGCGCCAATGCAAGCCATGTCCCCCGCCGCGCTTTCGGGCATCGGTGGTACGCCATTGGTGGCCAGACCCGCCGCCTCTTCCCGTGCCACCGCGCGGTTGCTACCCTCCGCCCGGGGGGATGGGATCATGACGGTGTGGTTGAACGGACGGCTGACCGCCGCCGAGGCGGCGCGGATCGACCCGGCGGACCGTGGCTTCACCCTGGGCGACGGTCTGTTCGAAACCCTGCGGGTGACCGGCGGGCGGGTCCGCCACCGCGACCGGCACCTGGCGCGGCTGGCCGCCGGCGCCACCGTGCTCGGCATCGCCCTGCCGTTCGACGCGGTGGTGCTCGGCGACGCCATGGCCCGCCTGGTGGGGGTCCATGGGCTGGACGATGGCGCGCTGCGGCTGACGGTGAGCCGGGGCCCCGGTGCGCGCGGCGTGCTGCCGACGGCCGGGTCCGTGCCCACGGTTCTGCTGACCGCCGCCCCGGCGGCGGCGCCGGCCGGCGCGGCGCGGGCGGTGGTCGCCACCGTGACCCGGCGCAACGAGCACTCGCCGCTGTCGCGCCTGAAGACCCTCAGCTATCTCGATTCCGTCCTGGCCCGGCGCGAGGCGGCGGAGCGCGGCGCCGACGAGGCGCTGCTGCTCAACACCGCCGGCCGGCTCGCCGAATCCTCCGTGGCGAACCTGTTCGTGGTGGTCGGGGGCCGGGTGGCCACGCCGCCGGTGGGCGAGGGGGCGCTGCCCGGGGTGCGGCGGGCCCTGGTGCTGGAGGGGGGCGGGGTCGAGGAACGGGCGCTGACCCTGGACGACCTGGCGGCCGCGTCGGAGGCGTTCCTGACCAACAGCCTGGGGGTGCGACCGCTGGTCGCGGTCGACGGCCGGCCGGTGGGCGGCGGCGGCGCCGGCCCGGTGACGGCCCGGCTGATCGCGGCCGATCGCTAGAGACGGGAGCGCGCCGGCGGGCGGGCCGTCAATCCTCCTTCTTTCTTGGCAGGTCCTTGCGCTTGGTGTGGGCCATCTCGCTCAGCTCCTTCTCGCTCATGGACTCGGCCATGCCCTTGGCGGCGCCGCGCAGGCTGGCCTTCGGCTGCTCGCCGCGCTTGGCCGAGAGGGCGGCGCCCGCCGCCATCTGCTGCTTCTTGGAACGCGCCTTCACCATCGTGCCCTCCGTGACCGGTGGAAGCTGGTGGGACTCAACCCCCTCACCCTGGAAAAGATCGCGCGCGGCCCGGCCATGCGACGTCGCATGGCCGGGCCGGCCGCCATTACAGGGCCGGGGCCGGCCGATTGACGCAAGTGGCGACCCGCGTCTTGACAGGTTGCGTCAAGCGATCCAGCATCGCCGCCGACCGAAGGGAACCGCGGGGGGAAGGATGACCGGGGAGGACCTGCGCGCCATGCGCGAACGGCGCGGCGACGACCAGCAGGGGTTCGCGGCCTGGCTGAACGGCCAGCTCGGCCGGCGCTACGACCGCTCGCGCATCAGCCGGTGGGAGAGCGGGGCCGAACGCATCCCGCAGCAGGTGGCCGCACTGCTGTGGCCCGGTGTGCCGGCGGTCGCGCCGGCGGCCGCCGCGCCGCCGCGCCGCCGCGTCGTGCTGGCGGTGGCCAACCAGAAGGGCGGCGTCGGCAAGACCACCACCGCGGTCAATCTCGCCTACGCCCTGACCACCCTGGGCCGCTCGGTGCTGCTGGTGGACTGCGATCCCCAGGGCAACGCCACCGTCCATCTCGGCCTCGACCCGGGCGAGATCGAGACGCGCCGGCGCGGCCTTTACGCCTCGATCCGCGGCGGTCAGCCCCTCGACAGCATCCTCGTGCCGGTGTGCGGCGGCGCTTTCACCCTGGCGCCGTCGTCGATCGGCCTGGCCGCGGCGGAGACCGAGCTGGTGGCCGAGCCCGACAGCTCGCTGGTGCTGAAGGAGCAGCTGGCGGAGGTGCGCGGGCGCTACGACGTGGTGATCATCGACTGCCCGCCCAACCTCGGCCTGCTCACCATCAACGCGCTGGCGGCGTCGGACCTGGTGCTGATCCCGGTGCAGACCGAGGTGTTCGCGGGGCTGGGCGTGCCGCTGCTGCTGGAGACCATCGCCAAGATCCGCCGCCGCTCCAACCCCGCGCTGGAGGTGTTCGGGGTGCTGCCCACCATGTACTCGGCCCGCCTGACCCAGGACCAGGCCAGCCTGAAGGAGATCCAGGCCCATTACGCCGGGCGCACCCGGGTGCTGGCGCCGGTGCCGCGCGCCACCCTGTTCGCCCAGGCCTCGGGCGCCGGCCGGCCGGCCATCGAGGCCGACCCCGGGGCGGCCGCCGTGCGCGCCTACGCCGACCTGGCGGGCGAGCTGGACGCCTGCCTGGCACCCGTCGGGACGGGGAGTGCCGCCCATGTCGCGTAAGCTTGTCCGCACCAGCACGACGATCTTCGACAAGGCGGCGCAGCGCGGCGGCGACGCCCTGTTCGGCCTGTCCGCCGATTTCCCGCGCCTGCTGGAGATCGACCTGGAGCGCATCGAGCGCAACCCCGACCAGCCGCGCCGCCGCTTCGACGAGGCGGCGCTGGCGGAGCTGGCCCGCTCCATCGAGCGCCACGGGCTGAAGCAGCCGGTGCTGGTGCAGGAGGCGGGGGAGGGCCGCTACCGGCTGGTGGCGGGGGAGCGGCGGCTGCGCGCCTGCGCCCTGATCGGCCGGCCCACCATCTTCGCCATCCTCACCGACGGCGACCCCGACGAGCTGGCGCTGATCGAAAACATCCAGCGCGTCGACCTCGACGCCCTGGAGCTGGCCCGCGCCCTGGCCCGCCTGATCGAGCGCCACGGCTACACCCACGAGGCGCTGGGCACGGCGATCGGCCGCAGCCAGGGCGACGTCAGCCGCACCGTCTCCATCCTGCGCCTGCCCGAGGCGGTGCTGGCGGAGTACGAGGCGGGCGACCGCCGCGTGCCCAAGAGCGTGCTGACGGAGATCGCGGCGGTCGACGACCCGGCCCTGCAACGCCGCCTGTGGGAGGCCGCCAAGGACGGGCTGACGGTCAAGGCGCTGCGCGCCGCCAAGCGGGCGGATGGGGCGGCGCCCGCGGCGGCGTCTCCGGCCGAGCCGGTGCAGCGGCTGGTGGCCGCGGCGCAGCGGCTGGCCCGCGAGTTCGCCGCGGTCGATGCCGGCGACCTGCGCCGCCAGGGCCACACGCTCAGCGACGCCCAATGGCAGGAATTGCGCCGCCTGCACGCGCTGCTGGACCGGCTGCTGGCGTAAGCGGGGCGCTCAGCCCCCGCCGTGGAACGCGGCGACGGTGCGGCGGCGGCCGATCAGGAAGGCGTCGGCGACGAGGCGCAGAGGCGCCACGTCGACGTCGCTGCGCCCGCTCGCCAGCAGCTCGGCGAAGCGGGCGTAGAGGCCGGGGTATTCGCGGTCGGGGGCGTCCACCAGCACCGCGCCGTCGGCGACGAGGCGGCGGCCGCCCTCCGACAGGAGGAGGGTGCCGGTGTCGGTCTCGACCGCGATGTCCCAGGTCTGCGGCCCCTCCTGGCGCCAGTCGAAGTCGGCCGTGACCTCCCGGTCCGGGCCGGCGGTGAAGCGCAGCCGCGCGGCGATCGGCGTCTCGCAATCGGCCGGCACCTCCAGCTCGGCGTCCGCGAGGTGGAGCGGGAACGGGGCGATCGCGGTGAGGATCGACAGGGCGTTGATGCCCGGGTCGAAGACGCCGAGCCCGCCGGCCTGCCAGATCCACGCCTGGCCGGGATGCCAGCGCCGCACGTCCTCCTTCCAGGTCACGGCGATCCGGCGCACGGTGCGCCCGGCCAGCCACGCCGCGGCCTGGGGAACCGCGGCGGCGAACCGGGAATGCCAGGTGGCGAACAGGGTGACGCTCGCCGCAGCGGCCTGGTCCGCGAGGTCGGCCACCTCCGACAGGGTGGCGCCGGGCGGCTTCTCCAGCATGACGTGGCGGCCGGCCGCGATCGCCTGGGCGGCCAGCGAGTGGCGCACCTGGGGCGGCGTGCACAGGGCCACGGCGCCGATGTCGGGGCGGTCGCGCAGCAGGGCGCCCAGGTCGGTGTGGGCCGGCACGCCCTCCAGGCTGGCGTGGCGGCTGACGGTGGCGGCCAGCGTGAAGGCGGGGTCGGCGTCGATCGCCGGGCGGTGCTGGTCGCGGGCGATCTTGCCGACCCCGACGAGGACGATGCGGTGGGGGGCGGGCGGCATGGCGTCTCCGTCAGTGGGAATCGCGGCCGACCGCGCGGCCGCGGCAGCCCTTGAGGAAGTCGAGGTCGGCGCCGCGGTCGGCGCCCTCCACATGGGCGCGGAACAGGCTGGCGTAGCCGCCGCCGGGCGGCTCGGGCGGCGGCCGCCACGCCGCCAGCCGGGCCGTCAGCTCGGCGTCGGGGACCTCGAGGTGGAGGCGCCGGGCCGCCACGTCCAGGGCGATCACGTCGCCGTCGCGCACCACCGCCAGCGGCCCGCCCACGGCGGCCTCGGGCGCGGTGTGCAGCACCACGGTGCCGTAGGCGGTGCCCGACATGCGGGCGTCGGAGATGCGCACCATGTCGGTGACCCCGGTCTTCAGCACCTTGGGCGGCAGCCCCATGTTGCCGACCTCGGCCATGCCGGGATAGCCCCTGGGGCCGCAGTTCTTCAGCACCAGCACGCAGTCGGCGTCGACGTCGAGGGCGGGGTCGGCGATGCGCGCCTTGTAGTGGTCGATGTCCTCGAACACCACGGCGCGGCCGCGGTGGCGCATCAGCGCCGGCGTGGCGGCCGACGGCTTGAGCACGGCGCCGGCCGGGGCGAGGTTGCCGCGCAGCACGGCGATGCCGCCTTCCGCCGTCAGCGGCCGGTCCAGCGGGCGGATGACCTCGGGGTTCGCGTTGCGCGCGCCGGCCACCTCCTCGCCCAGGGTGCGGCCCGACACGGTCAGCGCGCCGCCGTCGACCAGCCCGGCGTCGACCAGGGCCTTGAGGACCACCGGCAGGCCGCCGGCGTAGCAGAACTCCTCCATCAGGAAGCGCCCGGAGGGCTGGAGGTCGACGATGGTCGGCACGCCGCGGCCCAGCCGGTCCCAGTCGTCCAGGGTCAGCGGCACGCCGACCCGTCCGGCAACCGCCAGGAGGTGGATCACCGCGTTGGTGGAGCCGCCGACGGCGCCGTTGGTGCGGATGGCGTTGGCGAAGGCGGCGGGGGTCAGCACGTCCGACGGCTTCAGGTCGTCCTTGACCATGGCGACGATGCGCCGCCCGGTGAGCTGGGCCAGCGCCCGGCGCCGGCTGTCGACGGCGGGGAACGCCGCGTTGCCCGACAGGGCCATGCCCAGCGCCTCGGCCATGGCGGCCATGCTGGAGGCCGTGCCCATGGTGTTGCAGCTGCCGGCCGAGCGGGACATCGCCTGCTCCGCCTCCAGGAAGTCGTCGGTGGTGAGCTCGCCGGACTTCACCGCCTCGCTCATCCGCCACAAGGCGGTGCCGGAGCCGACATCGGTGCCCCGCCACTTGCCGTTCAGCATGGGGCCGCCGCTCAGCAGGACGGCCGGCAGATCGACGCTGCACGCCCCCATCAGCAGGGCCGGGGTGGTCTTGTCGCAGCCCGCCATCAGGACCACGCCGTCGACCGGGTTGCCGCGCAGCGCCTCCTCCACGTCCATGGCGCAGAGGTTGCGGAACATCATGGCGGTCGGCCGCAGCGAGCTCTCGCCGGTGGAGAACACCGGGAACTCCAGCGGCAGGCCGCCGGCCTCCCAGACGCCGCGCTTGACCCGCTCCGCCAGGTCGCGCAGATGGGCGTTGCAGGGCGTCAGCTCCGACCAGGTGTTGCAGATGCCGATCACCGGCCGGCCGTCGAACACGTCGGCGGGCAGGCCCTGGTTCTTCATCCAGGAGCGGTGATAGATGTTGTCCCGGCTGGTGCCGCCGAACCACTCCGCCGAGCGGAGCCGGCGCGGCCACGGCGCCTTCTCGAACCCCATGACGCTCCCCTTCACGCGGCGACGTAGCCGGTCTTCACGATCGTGAAGAACTCGGCGGCGTGGCGGCCCTGCTCGCGCGGGCCGTAGCTGGATCCCTTGCGGCCGCCGAAGGGGACGTGGAAGTCGACGCCGGCGGTCGGCAGGTTGACCATCACCATGCCGGCCTCGGCGTTGCGCCGGAAATGGCTGGCGTGCTTGAGGCTGGTGGTGCAGATGCCGGCGGACAGGCCGAACGGCGTGTCGTTGGCGACGGCAAGCGCCTCGTCGTAGCCGGCCACCGCGATCACCGTGGCGACCGGGCCGAAGATCTCCTCGCGGCAGACGCGCATGGTGTTGGCGCAGCCGGTGAAGAGGGCCGGCTGCAGGTAGTGGCCGGGGGTGGAGCGTTGCAGCCGGGCCCCGCCGAAGGCGAGGACCGCACCCTCCTGCCGGCCCAGCTCGATGTAGCCGAGGTCCTGCTCGAGCTGGATCTCGTCGACCACCGGGCCGATGTGGGTGCCGTCCTTGAGCGCGTGGTCGACCACCAGCCCGTCGAGGCGCCTGGTCAGCGCGTCGACGAAGGCGTCGTGGATGCCGCGGGCGACGATGAGGCGCGAGGACGCGGTGCAGCGCTGGCCGGTGGAGAAGAAGGCGCCGTTGACCGCGCACTCCACGGCGGTGGCGAGGTCGGCGTCGTCCAGCACCACCAGCGGATTCTTGCCGCCCATCTCCAGCTGCATGCGGCGCATGTGGCGGGCGCACGCCGCCGCCACCCGCCGCCCGGTGGCGACCGAGCCGGTGAAGGTCACGGCGTCCACCGCCGGGTCCTCCAGCAGCGCCTCGCCGACCTCGCGGCCCGACCCCATGACCAGGTTGAGCACGCCCGCCGGCAGCCCGGCGCGGTGCAGGATGTCGGCCAGTTCCCAGGCGCAGCCGGGCACCAGCTCCGCCGGCTTCAGCACCACGGTGTTGCCGTGGCACAGCGCCGGCGCCAGCTTCCAGGCGGGAATGGCGATGGGGAAGTTCCACGGGGTGATGGCGGCGACCACGCCGACCGGCTCGCGGGTCACCTCCACGCTCACCCCGGGGCGCACGGAGGGCACCAGATCGCCCGTCAGGCGCAGCGCCTCGCCGGCGAAGAAGTCGAAGATCTGCGCGGCGCGCCCCGCCTCGGCCACCCCCTCGGCCAGGGTCTTGCCCTCCTCGCGGGCCAGCAGCCGGCCCAGCTCGTCGCGGCGCCGGGCGATCTCGTCGGCGGCGGCCCGGAGGACGCCGTGGCGCTGCAGGGGGCCGGAGCGCGACCAGGCGGGGAAGGCGGCGCGCGCCGCGGCCACGGCGGTGCGGGCGTCCTCGGCGCTGGCGCGGGCGTAGAGGCCGACCACCTCGTCGGTGTCCGACGGGTTGCGGTTGGGCCGGCCGTCGTCGCCGACCCAGGCGCCGTCGATCAGGTTGCGGTGCAGGTCCACGGGCGGTTCTCCTTGTTCAGGCGCGTTCACAGCACCCGCACGGCGACGGCGCTGCCGTCGGGCTGCGGGGCCTGGACCAGCGGGTTGCGCAGGGGCAGGCCGAAATCGGGCGCGTCGATCTCGAAGACGTCGCCCGGCTCGGCCCGCACCCCGTCGGCGAAGGAGATGGTGGCGGTGCCGAACATGTGGACGTGGACGTCGCCCGGCTGGCGGAACAGCGCGTACTTGAAATGGTGATGCTCCAGATTGGCGATGGTGTGGGACATGTTGGCCTCGCCCGACAGGAACGGCCGCTCCCACAGCACCGCCCCGCCGCGCCGCACCCGCGAGGCGCCGCGGATGTCGTGGGGCAGGGGACCAACCAGGATCTCCGGGCCGTAGGCGCAGGGCCTGAGCTTGGAATGGGCGAGGTAGAGGTAGTTGGCGCGCTCCATCACGTGGTCGGAGAACTCGTTGGCCAGCGCGAAGCCGACCCGCACCGGGGTGCCGTCGCCGGCGACCACGTAGAGCCCGGCGATCTCCGGCTCCTCCCCGCCGTCCTCGGCGAAGCCCGGGGAGAGCAGCGGCGCCCCGGGAGCGGCGACGGCGTGGCCGTTGCCCTTGTAGAACCATTCGGGCTGCACCCCGACCCGGCCGGCCGCCGGCTTGCCGCCGGTCAGCCCCATCTGGAACATCCGCATGCTGTCGGAGACCGCCGCCTCGGGGGTGACGGTGGCCTGGTGCATGGCGTCGCGCGCCGCCGCGGAGCCGAGATGGGTGAGGCCGGTGCCGGTGAGGTGGAGATGCGCCGGGTCGGGGTGGGTGAGCGGTGGCAGCATCCGCTCCTCCTCGTAGGCCCGGGCGAGGTCGACCGCCTCGTCGAAGCCCAGCGCGGCGATCCGCTGGGCCAGCGTGGCGCCGGCGCCGGCGGCGTCGAGGGCCAGGGCGTACACGCTGGCGGCGCCGCGCACCAGATAGGCTTCGTGGCCGTCGCGCGCGACCACCCGGGTGCGGCCGTCCTCGCCGCGGATCTGCGAAACGAACATGGAAAAGGTCCTTTCCAGTGGGATGGCCTCACGCGCGCGACTTCGAGGTGACGTCGAAAATGACGGCGGCCAGCAGCACCAGCCCCTTGATGAGCTGCTGCCAGTCGATGCCGATGCCGAGGATGGACATGCCGTTGTTGGTGACGCCCATGATGAAGGCGCCGACCACCGCCCCCATGATGGTGCCGACTCCGCCCGACATGGAGGCGCCGCCGATGAACACCGCGGCGATCACGTCCAGCTCGAAGCCCAGCCCCGCCTTGGGGGTCGCGGTGTTGAGGCGGGCGGCGAAGACCAGCCCGGCGAGGGCGGCCAGGAAGCCCATGTTGACGAAGGTGAGGAAGGTCAGGCGCTCGGTCGGGATGCCCGACAGGCGGGCCGCCTTCTCGTTGCCGCCGATGGCGTAGATGCGCCGGCCCACCGTGGTCCGCCCGGTGGCGAAGCCGTAGACGGCGATCAGCAGGGCCATGACGATCAGCACGTTGGGCAGGCCGCGGTAGGCCGCCATCAGCCAGGCCAGATAGACGATGGCGGCGGCGATCAGGCCGTGCTTGGCGGCGAAGACCGCCAGCGGCTCGTCGGCGGTGCCGTGGTGGCGGTCGCGCGCCCGGCCGCGCAGGGCCATCACCACCATGGCCGCCGCCAGGGCCGCCCCGACCACCAGGCAGAACAGGTTGAAGCCCTCCATTCCCGGCAGGGCGTCGCCCAGCAGGTCGGGCACGAAGCCCGAGGACAGCAGCCGGAACGCCTCGGGGAAGGGCCCGACGGACTGGCCCTGCAGCAGGGCCAGCGACAGCCCCTTGAAGACCAGCATGCCGGCCAGGGTGACGATGAAGGAGGGGATGCGGAAATAGGCGACCCAGTAGCCCTGGGCGGCGCCGATGGCACAGCCCGCCAGGAGGCAGAGCGCGCCCGCCAGCAGGAAGGGGATGCCGAACCGCACCATCAGCACCGCGGCCAGCGCGCCGATGAATCCCATCACCGAGCCGACGGAGAGGTCGATGTGGCCGGACACCACCACCAGCAGCATGCCCAGCGCCATGATGACGATGTAGCTGTTCTGGAGCACCAGGTTGGTGAGGTTGATCGGCTTCAGCAGGATGCCGTCGGTGGTCACCTGGAAGAACGCCATGATCACCAGCAGCGCGATCAGGATGCTGTACTCGCGCAGATGGCCGTGGATGAAGCCGACGCAGGCCGCGGCGGTGGAGCGCGCCGGCAGGCGGCTGTCCTGGAGCGAGGCCATGGGGTCACCCGTTCCGAGCGAGGATCATGTGCATGATGGTCTCCTGGGTCGCCCCGGCCGCCGGCAGCGCGCCGACGATGCGCCCCTCGTTCATGACGTAGATGCGGTCGCACATGCCCAGCAGCTCCGGCATCTCCGAGGAGATCATCAGGATGCCGGTGCCGGCGGCGGCGAGGTCGTTGACGATCTTGTAGATCTCGTACTTGGCGCCGACGTCGATGCCGCGGGTCGGCTCGTCCAGCACCAGCACCTTGGGGTCGGCGAACAGGGCGCGCGACAGCACCACCTTCTGCTGGTTGCCGCCCGACAGGGTGCCGGTGACCTGCTCGACGCTCGGGCTCTTGATCGCCATGCGGCGGCGGAAGCCGTTGGCCACCGCCAGCTCCTTGTGGTCGTCGACGATCAGGCCGGTGGCGATGCCGGGAAGGTTGGAGAGCGGGATGTTGCGGCGGATCGATTCGTCCAGCAGCAGGCCGTAGTGCTTGCGGTCCTCGGTGACGTAGCACAGCCCGGCGTCGATGGCGGCGCGCGGGCTGGCGGCGCGCACCGGCTGCCCGGCGATGCGCATCTCGCCAGCCAGGTAGCGGCCGTAGCTGCGCCCGAACAGGCTCATGGCCAGCTCGGTGCGGCCCGCCCCCATGAGGCCGGCGATGCCCACCACCTCGCCGCGGCGCACCGTCAGGTCGGCGTGGTCGACCACCAGGCGGTCGCCCTGGGTCGGGTGGCGCACAGTCCAGCCGCGGACCTCCAGCACCGGGTCGCCGATGGCGGCGGCGCGGGGCGGGAAGCGGTCGGTCAGCGGCCGGCCCACCATGTCGCGCACGATGTCGGCCTCGGCGACGGTGCGGCCGTCGCAGTCCATGGTGCGCACGCAGGCGCCGTCGCGCAGCACGGTGATGCGGTCGGCGACCCGGGCCACCTCGTTCAGCTTGTGGGAGATGAGGATCGCGGCGATGCCGCGGGCCTTCAGGTGCAGCAGCAGCTCCAGCAGCGCGTCGCTGTCGGTCTCGTTGAGGCTCGACGTCGGCTCGTCGAGGATCAGCAGGCGGACCTCCTTGGCCAGCGCCTTGGCGATCTCGACCAGCTGCTGCTTGCCCATGCTGAGGCGCCCGGCCGGGGTGCGCGGCGATTCCGCGAGCCCGACCCGGCCCAGCAGGGCGCGGGTGCGGGCGTGGGTCTCGTGCCAGTCGATGACCCCGGCGGTGGCCCGCTCGTTGCCCAGGAAGATGTTCTCGGCGATCGACAGCAGGGGGATCAGCGCCAGTTCCTGGTGGATGATGATGATGCCGAGCCGTTCGGAGTCCCGGATCGAGCGGATGGTGCGCTCGGCGCCGTCGAAGACGATGGCGCCGTCGTAGCTGCCGTGGGGGTAGACACCGGAGAGGATCTTCATCAGCGTCGACTTGCCGGCGCCGTTCTCGCCGACCACGGCGTGGATCTCGCCGGCGGCGACCCGCAGCGACACGTCCGACAGCGCCGTCACGCCGGGGAAGGTCTTGGTGATGCCGCGCATCTCGAGCAGGGGAGGCATGGCCGGATCTCCGCCGATGGCTGTCCTCCCGGCCCCCGGTCCCGGGGCGGGAAAGGGGGCCGGGCCGTTCCGCCTCACGGCTGGATCTGGTCCCGGGTGTAGTAGCCGGAACCGACCAGCACCTTCTCCCAGTTCGAGGCGTCCACCGGAACCGGCTTCAGCAGGTAGGACGGCACCACCTTGACCCCGTTGTCGTAGGTCTTGGTGTCGTTGACCTGCGGCGCGGAACCCTTGAGCAGGGCGTCGACCATGGACACGGTCACCTTGGCCAGCTCCCGGGTGTCCTTGAAGACGGTGGAGTGCTGCTCCCCCGCCAGGATCGACTTGACCGAGGGGATCTCGGCGTCCTGGCCGGTGATGATGGGCATCGCGAGATCGCCCGAGCCGTAGCCCACCCCCTTGACCGAGGAGAGGATGCCGATGGACAGCCCGTCGTAGGGGGAGAGCACGCCGTGCAGGCGGCGGTCGCCGCCGTAATGGGCGCTCAGCAGGTTGTCCATGCGGGCCTGGGCGACCGCGCCGTCCCAGCGCAGGGTGCCCACCCGGTCCATGCCCGTCTGGCCCGAGGGGATCGCCACCTCGCCCTTGTCGATGGCCGGCTGCAGCACCGACATGGCGCCGTCGTAGAAGAAATAGGCGTTGTTGTCGTCGGGCGAGCCGCCGAACAGCTCAATGTTGTAGGGGCCGGGGCCGCGGCCGCGCAGGCCCGCCAGAAGGGATTCCGCCTGCTGCACGCCGACCTGGAAATTGTCGAACGTGGCGTAATAGTCGACGTTGCCGCTGCCGCGGATCAGCCGGTCGTAGGCGATCACCTTGATGCCGCCGTCGGCCGCGGTCTGCAGCGCCTGGGACAGGGTGGTGCCGTCGATGGCGGCGATGACCAGCACGTTCACGCCCTTGACGATCATGTTCTCGATCTGGGCGAGCTGGTTGGGGATGTCGTCCTCGGCGTATTGCAGGTCGGTGGTGTAGCCGGCGTCCTGGAAGTACCGGACCATGCTCTCGCCGTCGGAGATCCAGCGGGCCGACGACTTGGTCGGCATGGCGATGCCGACGTAGCCCTGGTCGGCGGCGGCGGCCTGCGACGGCAGGGTTGCGGTCAGCGCGCCGGCGCACAGCACGGCGGTGGCCATGGCCAGCGCGGCCACGGCGGTCTTGGCGATCTTCACGGGCTCCTCCCTGGGGATGGGGCGCCGTTGGGCCGGCGCCCGGTTCTTTCCTGACGGGCGCAGGATCGATCCTTGCCATATGACTGTCAAATCAGTAGATCTGAACATCACATACCAGGATCGTTATAACTGCGAACAATGGACGCCGGGATGGACGCTGCTGCCGACAGCCCTTTCCTGCGCCGCGGGCTCAAGATCGGCCATCTGCGCCTGCTCGCCGCGCTGGCCCACACCGGCCAGATGAGCGCCGCCGCCGCGGCCCTGGGGGTGTCGCAGCCCGCCGCCTCGCGGCTGGCGGCGGAGGCCGAGCGGATCGCCGGGGTCAAGCTCTACGAGCGCACCAGCCGCGGCATCGTGCTGACGGTGTGCGGCGCGGCCTTCGCGCGGCGGGTCCGCCGGGTGATGGACGAGATCGGCCAGGCCGAGCGCGAGCTGGCGGAGATCGCCGCCGGGCGTGGCGGCACGGTCAACGTGGGCGCGGTGACCGGCCCGGCGGTGGAGCACATGCTGCCGGCGATCCGCGCCGCCCGGCTGTCGCATCCCGGCATCGCCGTCAACATGGAGGTGGCGACCAGCGACGTGCTGGTGGAAAAGCTGCTGGACGGCAGCCTCGACTTCGCCCTGGCGCGCCGGCCGCGCCACCTCGGCCCGTCGCTGTTCCGCGAGCGGGTGCTGGCGCCGGAGCCGGTCAGCCTGGTGGCGCGCACCGGCCATCCGCTGCTGCGCCGCGCCAGCCTGGGCCTGGAGGAGACGGTGGAGTACGACTGGGTGCTGCCGCTGGAGGGCACCTTGCTGCGCACCACCCTGGAGGCGCTGCTGGTGGCCCGCGGCGTGCCGCTGCCGCGCAAGGTGCTGAACACCTCGTCGATCCTGCTGACCCTGGTGATGGTCAACCAGACCAACGCGGTCGCCCCGATGGCCCGCTCCGTCGCCGCCTTCTTCGGCTCCTTCGCCGCCGCCGCCGGGCCGGTGCAGGCGCTGGCCCTGGCCGAGCGGCTGGAGGTCGAGCCCTACGCCCTGCTGCTCGACGCCGCCCGCCGGCTGACCCCGGCGGCCGCGGTGCTGCACGAGCTTGTGTCAAGGCAGCTTGACGCCCGGGCGGCGCCGGCGGGGGCGTGAGGAGGCGTCCGCTCAGCCCCTGCGGTCGGCGAACACCGCCTTGTCGATGGTGGCGTGCACCCCGAAATTGCCGTCGGCCACCTGGGTGACGCCGAAATCCACGGCGAGCGACATCAGGCTGACCGCCTCGTCCTCGTCCAGCCCGTAGACGTCGATCAGGAACCGCCGGGTCTGGCGGAAGGCGTTGCGCAGCGCCAGGTCGACGGTGGAGCGGCGGTAGACCTCGGTCTGGGCGTGGCGGCCGAGGTCGCGCAGGTAGTTCTCGAAGCTGAAGCTCTGGATCACCCACTGGGTCGGCGTCTCGATCAGCGGCGCGCGCAGGCCGCGCAGGTGGGCGGCGGCGGCACCCGGCTTGTGCAGGCGCAGGCGCACGTCGCCGGTCAGCGAGCATTCCAGGCCGGTGCCGTTGATCTCGCCGTCGGCCTGGGCGAAGTGGCCGTCGCCGATCGACAGCAGCGCCCCCTCCACCGAGACCGGCAGGTAGAGGCGGGCCCCCTTGCCGGCGCGCCAGTTGTCGATGTTGCCGCCGAAATAGCCGGGCGGGATGCTGTCCACCAGGTCGGCCTCGCGCGGGGCCACCCCGACGAAGCCGAAATGCGGCCGGGCCGGGATGCGGGCGCCGGCCAGCACGCCGTCGACCCGGGCGACGGTGGCGTGGTCGACGACGACGCCGGGATAGTCCATGCGGGCGTGCACCACGCCGAAGGGGTCGGTCTGCGGCGTCCAGCGGTAGCTGTAGAGGGCGCGGGCGTGGTCGGGATCGGCCAGGTCGATCTCGAAGATGGTCACGACCTCGCGCTCCGGCGCCCCCAGCAGGGTGTCGCCGTACTGGTAGCCCCACCAGGCCGCGGCGTTGCTGGCGAAGGCCTTGCCCGGGAACGCCGGGTTGGCGCAGGGGCGGGGCTGGATGTCGAGGATCTCCACCTCCAGCACGTCGCCGGGCTCGGCGTCGCGGACGAAGATGGGGCCGGTGCAGATGTGCACGCCGAACCCCTCGCCGGCGCCGCGGCCGAACACCCGGCCGTCCATCGGCCCGGCGCCGCGGCGGTCGACCGCCTTGCGTTCGCGCGTCCAGGCGAAGACGCTCTCCGCCGCCGCGTCGCCGGCGATCATCCGGGCGTGGTCGTCGCCGCCGTGCTGGGTCAGCGTCTCGACCCGCACCACCGCACCCGAGGGGACGCGCAGCACCGGCGGCAGGTGGCGGCTGAGATAGCCCCAGTGCACCGTCTCCGGGCACACCGGCAGGTAGTGGTGGCCGTCCGGCACCGCCGGCCGTTCGGGCACCGGGGCCGGGCCGCCGCAGGGCGCGGCGAGGACGCCGCCGCGCGGCCGCGCGCCGCCGGTGTCGGCCGCCTTGCGGGCGCCGGGGTGGCCGCGCAGCGGGTAGGCGGTGAACACCGGCCCGGCCGAGCGCGCGGCGCGCGGCGGCACCCCGTAGGCGGCGCTGAAGGAGCGGCTGAAATGGGCCTGGTGGGTGAAGCCCCAGCGCAGGGCGATGGCGGCGACGCCCTCGTGGGCGTGGTTGGGGTCCTGGAGGTCGGTCTTGCAGCGGTCGAGCCGGCGCTGGCGCAGATACGACGAGAAGCTCTCGTCGCGCCGCTCGAACAGGCGCTGGAGGTAGCGCACGGACATGCCGACCTGGGCGGCGACGTCGGCCAGCGCCAGCTCGGGTTCCGCCAGGCGGCCCTCGATGCAGGCGGCGACGCGCCGGAAATGGGCGGACTGGACCTCGGTCATCGTCCCGTCCGGCGCCTTCAGCTCCGACAGCAGCGCGCTGACCACCAGCTCGGCGACCGCCGCCTCCGCGGCGCCCAGGCAGGCCTGCTCCACCGCCTCGGCGTTGCCGGCGAGCACCCGCAGCAGCGCCTTGGCGCCCTGCGCCGCCACGGTGCCGCCCAGCACCAGGGGCAAGGCGACGCGGTTGCGGCCGAGGCGCGGTTCCACCGCGGCCCGCGGCAGTTCCAGCAGCACCGCGTGGAAGTCCTGGCGCCAGCCGATCCGCCAGGACTGGCCCAGGTCGAGCACGGCGAGGTCGCCGTCGGCGAACTCCGGCGCGCGGCCGCCGGCGTGCAGGCTGCCGCGTCCCTTGAGCGCCAGCATGAGCAGGAAGGGGGAGGCGTCCGCCCCGCCGCCCGCGGCGGCGGGGCGCGGGCCGAGGCGCTGCGGCGGCCCGGAGACCAGGGCGAGGCAGGCGCCGCTGGCCGAGGGGGTCAGGCGGATGGTGCCGGACACGTCGCGCCCGTCGGTGTCGCGGGCGGTGAGGCAGAGGTCCTCCAGCGCCGCGTCCCACGCGGCGCGCCGGTCGGCGCTGGGCACGGTGTCGACGTCGAGATGCCGGGCGGACATGGGCGTCACCTCTCGTGCGGGGCGGTCGGCGATCATCCTAAGCCTATTCGCAGCGGCGCATTTGACGCAATGCGAACAAACTCTTGATCCTGGCCGACGGGGGGCCGCCGCGACGGGTCAGCGCGATGCGGGCAAGGTGTTGGGACACATGGGAAAATCCGCTGTCCGGTGGCGCGGGGGAGGCGGTCCGGCGTGCCGCCAGGGCGGTTGCCGCGCCGCCTTGGGTCGGCCGATAGTCGTCGGGCACCCAGCCCATTCCCCCTTCCGACGGAGGCTCGACCATGTGCCGTGGCGACGATGTGACCTGCCCGGATTTCGCGGCCCACCACAAGGCGTTCAAGGAGGACATCGACGTCGAACGCCGCGGCTTCCTGCGCAGCGGCGTGTACGCGACCGGCGGGCTGGCGGCGCTGGCCGGCGGCGGCCTCAGCGTGGTGACGCCGGGCCTGGCCCGGGCGTCGACGGCGCGCCAGCCGCTCCAGCGCACCCACCACCACCTGCCGGCGACCGCCGACACCGTGCATTGGGGCTATTTCAGCAAGACCCTGAAGCCGCAGGTCGAGGTCGACAGCGGCGACTACGTCACCATCGAGACGCTGACCCACCACGCCGGCGACGACCTGGAGCGCATGGTGCAGGGCGACCCCGGGGCCGAGAGCGTCTATCTCTGGACCAAGGACAAGAAGGGCGTCGACCGGCGCGGCGCCGGGCCGACCGACCCGACGGTCTACAAGAAGGGCTCCGGCGAGGGCATGGGCGTGCACATCATGACCGGCCCGGTCTACGTGCGCGGCGCCGAGCCCGGCGACGTGCTGGAGGTGCGCATCCTCGACTGCGCGCCGCGGCCCTGCGCCAACCCGCCCTTCGCCGGCAAGGCCTTCGGTTCCAACGCCGCGGCCAACTGGGGCTTCCACTACAACGACATGCTGGACGGCGCCAAGCGCGAGGTGGTGACCATCTACGAGGTCGACGCCAGCGGCGGCCGGAGCTGGGCGGAGGCGGTCTACAGCTTCAAGTGGGTGCCGCAGACCGACCCGTTCGGGGTCGAGCACGCGACCATCGACTACCCCGGCGTGCCGGTGGACCACAGCCTGACCAGCCGCAACTTCGACGTCCTGAAGGGCGTGCGGGTGCCGATCCGCCCCCATTTCGGCACGCTGGGGCTGGCCCCGGCGGAGGCCGAGTTCGTCGACACCGTGCCGCCCAGCTACACCGGGGGCAACATCGACAACTGGCGCATCGGCAAGGGTGCCACCCTCTACTACCCGGTCGCGGTGGACGGGGCGCTGCTCTCGGTGGGCGACCCCCACGCCTCCCAGGGCGACAGCGAGCTGTGCGGCACCGCCATCGAGTGCTCGCTGACCGGCACCTTCCAGCTGATCCTGCACAAGAAGGCCGACCTCGCCGGGACGCCGCTGGAGGAGGTGGACTATCCGCTGCTGGAAACCCAGACCGACTGGCTGGTGCACGGCTTCTCCTTCGCCAACTACCTGAAGGAGCTGGGGCCGGACGCCCAGAGTGCCATCTACGGCAAGTCGTCGGTCGACCTGGCGATGCGCGACGCCTTCCGCAAGATGCGCCACTTCCTGATGACGGCGAAGGGGTTGACCGAGGACGAGGCGGTGTCGCTGCTGTCGATCGGCGTCGATTTCGGCATCACCCAGGTGGTCGACGGCAATTGGGGCGTCCACGCCATCATCAAGAAGGACATCTTCTCCGGCCGCGGCTGACGCGGCGGTTCTCCGCCCCCCGGCCCCGGGGGGCGGAGGACGCGCGCTCGGCACCGCCGCCGTCTTCCCGCCGCCCCCGTCATCCGCTGCCGCTGGCGGCGAACCACGCCATGCCCGCGGCCGCGCAGGCGGCCAGCACCGGGATCATGCCCACCTTGAAGCGGAACACCGCCAGCAGGGCGCCCACGGTCAGCGCCAGCGACGGCAGGTCGATCGATGCCGGAGCGGGGAGATCGAGCGCCACCGGCCCGAACCGCACCTCGGTCACCGCGCCGAACAGGACGTGCAGCGCGAACCAGAGCGCCAGGTTGAGAATCACCCCGACCACCGCGGCGGTGATCGCCGACAGGGCGCCGCCCACCGCCCGGTTGCCGCGCAGCGCCTCGGCGAACGGAGCGCCGAGGAAGATCCACAGGAAGCAGGGCGTGAAGGTGACCCAGGTCGTCAGCAGCCCGCCCAGCGTGCCGGCGAGCATCGGCGGCAGCGCCCCGGGCTCCCGGAACGCGGCCATGAAACCGACGAACTGGGTCACCATGATCAGCGGGCCCGGTGTGGTCTCGGCCATGCCCAGGCCGTCGAGCATCTCGCCGGGCCGCAGCCAGCCATAGGTCTCCACCGCCTGCTGCGCCACGTAGGCCAGCACCGCGTAGGCACCGCCGAAGGTGACCACGGCCATCTTCGAGAAGAACACGGCGATGTCGGTGAAGACGTCGCCCGGCCCGAACACCAGCAGCAGCGCCGCCACGGGCGCGATCCACAGGGCCAGGAAGATGCCGGCGACCCGCAGCGACCAGCCCGGCGTCGGGCGGGCGTGGGGCGGCATGGCCTCGCCCAGCAGGCTGTCGGCGTCGGCGAGGCTCGCCCCGCCGGACGCGCCGTGCCCGCCGCCGGCCAGGAAGGCGGGCATCCCCGCCCGCCCGCCGCTGAAGCCGATCAGCCCGGCCACCAGGATGATCACGGGGAACGGCACGTCCAGGGCGAAGATCGCGACGAACGCGGCGGCGGCGAGGCCGAGCATCACCGGGTTCCGCAACGCCCGCCGGCCGATGCGCACCACCGCCTGGAGGACGACGGCCAGCACCGCCGCCTTGAGGCCGAAGAACAGGCCCTGCACGAGGCCGACGTTGCCGAGTGCCGCGTAGACCCAGCTGAGCGCCATGATCGCCACGGCGCCCGGCAGCACGAACAGGACGCCGGCGATCAGGCCGCCCGGCGTGCGGTGCATCAGCCAGCCGATGTAGACGGCCAACTGCTGGGCCTCCGGGCCGGGCAGCAGCATGCAGTAGTTCAGCGCGTGGAGGAACCGCCCCTCGCCGATCCAGCGCTTTTCGTCGACCAGGATGCGGTGCATCACGGCGATCTGGCCGGCCGGGCCGCCGAAGCTCAGCGCCGCGATCCGCGCCCACACCCAGGTGGCCTCGCCGAGGCTCACACCGTGCCCGTCGCTGCCGGTGTCGCGCACCGGGCTGTCCGCAGCCGCATCCGTCCGGGCCATCGCGCTCTCCTCAGTCATGCGCCGCGTGGAAGTATTCGTAGAGGTCGTCGAAGACCGCGCCGCCGCGCTCCAGCCGCCGCAGGTCGTCGTCCGTCGCCGCCGCGATCCCGGCGACGAGCGTCCTGACCCCCGCCGCCTCCTCGCGCCCGAACTTGCCGTCCTTGAGGTCGATGTCGTGGACGATCTCGGCGATCGCCGAGAGCGCCGGATCCGGCCGCCAGAGCTTGGCCAGCAGCACCTCGAAGGTGCAGCGGTCGCCCTCGTGGGTGTATTCGGCCTCGAACATGTCGAAGCGGATCGCCTCGGGCTCCGGCACGGACCCGGTGTCCGCGACGAAGGCGAACCGGGCGGCCGGGTCGATGAACCGGCGGATCAGCCACGCCGAGGCGATGCGGTCGACGTGGACCCCCCGTCGCGTCACCCAGGTCCGGGCGTGCGGTGTCTCCACGGGGATCGGCACCGCCCGCGCCGCGCCATCGTCCTCCGCCGCCGCCGCCGGGGCCGCCACCAGCCGCCGCTCGACGGCGGACAGCAGCCCTTCGGCCGCCTCGTGTCCATGGGCCCCGAAGAAATCGATCGCCACGATGTCGGCGAGGCGCCGCCGCAGCCGGGCCGCCTGCGTCCGGAGCTCCGCGGGGCGGCCGCGCCATCCCGCGGGATCGGCCTCCACCGCGTCGGCGATCGCCCGGACCTCGGCGGCGAGGGCGTCGTAGTCGGCGTCCCGGGCGCTGTCGAATAGCGCCCTGATCTCCAGGTCGCTGAGGCCGTCGACGGCCCGCGCCTCGAACACCGCGGCCTCGCCGCCGCCCTCCTGGATCTCCCGCAGCAGCCACCGGAAATCCTCGCGCGATTCGCTGGTCGACGGCAGGGCATAGAGCGACGCCTTGATCGCCACCGCCCCGAGCCCCTGGAGCCGGCGCCAGATCTTGACGCGGAAATAGGCCGGCTTGGGCGGCAACTGGTGCGCCAGGAGGAGCCAGTCCGACGGGGGTTCGGGAGCCTGGGACAGCGTCATGCGGCAACTGTATCTTTGGCGATGGAATGATGCAACAGCTGTATCATATCCCGGCGGGCGCCGCATCAGGGCCGCGTGAGCGATAAGTTGCAGAACGGATTGTTCGTGCTCTTGCGTTTCAAATAATCATACAATATGCTTATTGCTGCCTCGGCGATCGCACCAACGGCCGGTTGCCGGCACCGGGCGCCATCAACGGCCCCACCCGAGGCGGACCCAACCAAGGGAGGATACCGATGATTCCGTTCATGCGCCTGGCGCCGCTCGCAGTGGCGTGCGTCGCGCTGGCCTCGACCGCCCATGCGGCCGATCTCACCGTGGGATTCTCGCAGATCGGCTCGGAATCGGGCTGGCGCGCCGCGGAGACCACCGTCACCAAGCGGGAGGCGGAGAAGCGTGGCATCGACCTGAAGATCGCCGACGCCCAGCAGAAGCAGGAGAACCAGATCAAGGCCATCCGCTCCTTCGTGGCGCAGGGCGTGGACGCCATCTTCCTCGCCCCCGTCGTCGCCACCGGCTGGGACACGGTGCTGCAGGAGGCCAAGGAGGCGGAGATCCCGGTGGTGCTGCTGGACCGCACCGTGGACGCCGACACGAGCCTCTACCTGACCGCCGTCACCTCCGACACCGTCCACGAGGGCCGGGTGGCGGCGCAGTGGCTGGCCAAGGAGGTGGGGTCCAAGCCCTGCCGCGTGGTCGAGCTGCAGGGCACCGTCGGCTCCAGCCCCGCCATCAACCGCAAGAAGGGCTTCGACGAGGTCGTGGCCAAGCACGACACCCTCTCCATCGTTCGCAGCCAGACCGGCGACTTCACCCGCACCAAGGGCAAGGAGGTGATGGAGAGCTTCCTCAAGGCCGAGAACGGCGGCCGCGACATCTGCGCCCTCTACGCCCACAACGACGACATGGCGGTCGGCGCCATCCAGGCGATCAAGGAGGCCGGGCTGAAGCCCGGCAAGGACATCCTGGTCGTGTCCATCGACGCGGTGCCCGACATCTTCAAGGCGATGGCCGACGGCGAGGCCAACGCCACGGTGGAGCTGACGCCGAACATGGCCGGCCCGGCCTTCGACGCCGTCCTCGCCTTCAAGGAGAGCGGCAAGCAGCCGCCCAAGTGGATCCAGACGGAGTCGCGGCTGTTCACCCAGGCGGACGACCCGATGGCGGTCTACAAGGACAAGCAGGGCATGGGCTACTGAGCCCGGAGGGAGGGGGCGGTCGCCGCCGGCCCCCTCACCCCCCCGGACCGGGTCCGGCCGCTTCCACACACCGCATCGGGTGCGCCATGGCATCATCCCCGCCCCTGCTGGAGGCCAGCGGGATCACCAAGAGCTTTCTCGGCCAGACGGCGCTGGACGGCGTCGACTTCACCCTGCACGCCGGCGAGGTCCACGCCCTGCTCGGTGAGAACGGGGCCGGCAAGTCGACCCTGGTCAAGGTGCTGACCGGGGTCCACCGCCGCGACGCCGGCACCGTCCGCATGGCCGGCGCCGCGGTGGCCCCGCACGGCACCGGCGAAGCGCAGGATCTCGGCATCGGCACGGTCTATCAGGAGGTCAACCTGCTGCCCAACCTGTCGGTGGCGGAGAACATCTTCCTGGGCCGCCAGCCCCGCCGCTTCGGGCTGGTCGACCGCCGAACCATGGAGCGCCGGGCCCGGGCGATGCTGTCCGGCTACGGCCTCGACCTCGACACCGCCACCCTGCTGGGCGACCATTCCGTGGCGGTGCAGCAGATCGTCGCCATCGCCCGCGCCGTCGACCTCTCCGGCAAGGTGCTGATCCTCGACGAGCCGACCGCCAGTCTCGACCACGGCGAGGTGGCGACCCTGTTCGCGGTGGTGCGGCGGCTGCGCGCCCGCGGCCTGGGCATCGTCTTCATCACCCATTTCCTCGACCAGGTCTTCGCGCTGGCCGACCGGGTCACCGTGCTGCGCAACGGCCGGCGCATCGCCACCGTGGCGGTGGCCGACACCGACCCCATGGCCATCGTGCGGATGATGCTGGGCCGCGCGCTGGAGGAGGCCGAGCACGCCGGCGGCCGCGCGCCGCACGCCGGCGCCGCACCGGCCATCGCCTTCGAAGGCGTCGGCCGCCGCCGGTCGGTGGCGCCCTTCGATCTTGCCATCCGCCCCGGCGAGGTGGTCGGCATGGCCGGGCTGCTCGGCTCCGGCCGCACCGAGACGGCGCGCCTCCTGTTCGGCCTGGACGCGGCCGACAGCGGCACCGTGCGCGTCGACGGCCGCCCGGTGCGCCTCGCCTCGCCGCGCCAGGCGGTGGCGCTGGGCTTCGGCTTCTGCCCCGAGGACCGCAAGACCGACGGCATCGTCGGCGACCTGTCGGTGCGCGAGAACATCATGCTGGCGCTGCAGGCGCGGCGCGGCTGGCTGAGGCCGCTGCCGCGGGCCGAGCAGGCGGCGCTGGCCGACCGCTTCGTCCGGGCGCTGGACATCCGCACCGCCGACGTCGAGACGCCGGTCAAGCTGCTGTCCGGCGGCAACCAGCAGAAGGTCGTCCTGGCGCGCTGGCTGGCCACCGAGCCGCGCCTGCTGATCCTCGACGAGCCGACCCGCGGCATCGACGTCGGCGCCCACGCCGAGATCGTCCGCCTGATCACCCGGCTGTGCGACGACGGCATGTCGCTGGTGGTGATCTCGTCGGAGTTCGACGAGCTGGTCGCCTGCTCCAGCCGCATCGTCGTGCTGCGCGACCGCCGCCATGTGGGCGAGCTGGCGGGCGGCGGGCTGAGTGCCGCCGCGATCATGCGCACCATCGCCGACGGCGGCGCTCCGCGCCCGGAGGCCGCGTGATGCCCGGCGCCCTCGCCCGCGGCCGCGCCGGCGTCCGCCACCGCGGCGCCGCGTGGCCGCAGTTCGCCGCGCTCGGCCTGGTCCTGCTGGCGAGCTGGCTGGCCTTTCCCGGGTTCTTCGACCTCACCATCACCGACGGCCGCCTCTACGGCAGCCTGATCGACGTGCTGAACCGCGGCGCGCCGGTGGCCATCCTCGCCGTCGGCATGACGCTGGTGATCGCGTCGGGCGGCGTCGACCTGTCGGTGGGCGCGGTCATGGCGGTGTGCGGGGCGGTGGCCGCGACCCTGATCGCCGACGGCCAGCCGCTGGCGGTGGCGCTGGCCGGCGCCCTGGCCGCGGGGATGGCGTGCGGGCTGTGGAACGGGTTCCTGGTGGCGGTGCTGGACATCCAGCCGATCGTCGCCACCCTGATCCTGATGGTGACCGGCCGCGGCATCGCCCAGCTCGTCACCGAAGGGGCCATCGTCACCTTCGTCGACCCGGGGATGGTGTTCCTCGGGTCGGGGGCGGTGGCCGGGCTGCCCATGCCGGTGGCCATCGCCGCGGCGCTGACCGTGGCGGCGGTGCTGCTGGTGCGGCGCACCGCGCTGGGCGTGTTCATCGAGGCGATCGGCGTGAACCGCCGCGCCAGCATCCAGGCCGGGCTCGACGCGCGGCTCGTGCTGATCGCGGTGTATGTGGCGTCCGGCGCCTGCGCGGCGGTCGCCGGGGTCATCGCGGCGGCCGACATCCGCGGCGCCGACGCCAACAACGCCGGGCTGTGGCTGGAGCTGGACGCCATCCTGGCGGTGGTGCTGGGCGGCACGTCCCTGTTCGGCGGGCGATTCTCCATTCCCATGTCGATCGTCGGCGCGCTGATCATCCAGGCCATGAACACCGGCATCCTCATGTCCGGCCAGCCGCCGGAGTTCAACCTGCTGATCAAGGCGGCCATCGTCCTCGCCATCCTCGTCCTCCAGTCGCCCCAGGCGGCGCGCGCCGCGTCCGCGGCCGCCCGGCGGTGGCGCCGCCCCGGGAGGGGCTGAGCCATGAACGCCCGCACCCTGCCGCTGCTGGCGACGCTGGCGATCTTCCTCGCCGCCTACGCCGCCTGCGCCCTCCAGTTCCCCGCCATGCTGTCCACCCGCGTGGTCGCCAATCTGCTGACCGACAACGCTTTTCTCGGCATCGTCGCGGTCGGTATGACGTTCGTCATCCTGTCCGGCGGGATCGACCTGTCGGTGGGCTCGGTGATCGCCTTCACCGGTGTGCTGCTGGCCGTCCTGATCGGCCGGCTGGGCGTCCATCCCCTGGCCGCCTTCGCCCTGGCGCTGGCCCTGGCGACGCTGGGCGGGGCGGCGATCGGGGCGATGATCCATTTCCTGGAGATGCCGCCCTTCATCGTCACGCTCGCCGGCATGTTCCTCTACCGCGGCGTCGCGTTCGTGCTCACCACCGACTCCCTGGCCATCGACCACGCCGCCTACGACGCCCTGCACCAGCTCTACTGGCGGCTGCCCGGCGGCGGCCGGCTCACCCTGATCGGCTGGGTGCTGATCGCGGTGACCCTGGCCGGGGTCGTGCTGGCCCACCGCACCCGGTTCGGCGCCAATGTCTACGCCCTGGGCGGCAACCGCGTCTCGGCGGAGCTGATGGGGGTGCCGGTGGCGGCCACCACGGTGGCGGTCTACGCCCTCTCGGGCTTCGCCGCCGGGCTCGCCGGCATCGTCTTCTCCCTCTACACCTCGGCCGGCTACCCGCTGGCGGCGGTGGGGGTGGAGCTGGACGCCATCGCCGCGGTGGTGATCGGCGGCACCCTGCTGACCGGCGGCGCCGGCTTCGTCGCCGGCTCCTTCATCGGTGTGTTGATGCAGGGACTGATCCAGACCTATATCGTGTTCGATGGAACCCTGTCGAGCTGGTGGACCAAGATCGTGATCGGCGCCCTGCTCTTCGCCTTCATCGTGCAGCAGCGCGCCCTGGTGTGGCTGTCGGGCCGCCGCCCCGCCGCGGCGTCGGGCGCCGGAGGCCCGGCCTGAGATGGCGGGCGGAGCGGGAGGCGGGGCCGCCGCCGGCGCCGACGGCGTTCCCATCGGCATCGCCTCGCTGGGCCGCCCGGCGGTGCGCACCCATCACGCCCACGTGGTGCGCGAGCTGGCCCAGGAGATCATCGGCGGCCATTTCCCGCCGGGCAGCATCCTGCCCAGCGACGCCGCCCTGATCGCCCGCTTCGGGGTCTCGCGCACGGTGCTGCGCGAGGCCATGAAGACGCTGGCCGCCAAGGGCCTGGTCCAGGCCAAGGCGCGCATCGGCACGCGGGTTCTGGAACGCTCCCACTGGAACCTGTTCGACCCGGACACCCTGGCCTGGCACCTGCAAAGCGGCGTCGACCGCCCCTTCCTGGCCGCCCTGGCCGAGGTCCGGCTGGCCCTCGAGCCCGAAGCGGCCGCACTCGCCGCGCGGCGCCGTGCCGCGGCCGACGTCGCCGAGCTCTACCGCCTGGCCGAGCGCATGGCCGCGGCGGCCAACACCGCGTCCAGCTTCGCCCACCACGACCTGGCCTTTCACCTGGTGGTGGCCCGCGCCTCGGGCAACCCGTTCATGCGCTCCATCAGCGCCCTGATCGAGGCGGCGCTGGCGGCGGCGTTGCGGATCTCCTCGCCGGCCGATGACCCGGCCAAGATGGCCGTCTCGGCCGAGGAGCACCGGCGCATCGCCGCCGCCGTCGAGGCCGGCGACGAGGACGGCGCGCGCGCCGCCATGCGCCAGGTCATCCGCTCCGGCGCCGACCGCATTGCCGCGGCGCTGGGCACCGGGCCGGGCGTGGCGGCGGAGGTCACGGCCGACCTGTCGGCGGACCGGACGGCGGACATCCCCGCGGGCGAGACGGCGGGCGCGCCATGATGCGCCTGATCGCCGACTGCGCCTGCGAGCTGGGGGAGGGCGCCCTGTGGCACCCGGAGCGCGGCGAGCTGCTGTTCGTCGACATCCTCGGCCACGCCCTCCACGCGCTGGCCGCCGACGGCAGCCCGCGGGGGCGGGTGGGCTTCGACGACCCGCCCTCGGCCATCGGCTGGATCGACCGCGCCCGGGTGCTGGTCGCCACCGCCCGCGGCTTCGTCGAGGTCGACCTGGACCGCGGCACGCGCACGCCGCGCCATCCCCTGGAGGCGGACATCCCCGCCACCCGCTCCAACGACGGCCGGGTCGACCGCCACGGCGCCTTCTGGATCGGCACCATGGGGCGGCGGGCCGAGCCCGGGGCCGGCGCGCTCCACCGCTTCGACGGCGGTGCGGTGGAGACCCTGCGCCGCGGCCTGTCCATTCCCAACGCCTGCTGCTTCAGCGGCGACGGGCGCACCGGCTATTTCGCCGACAGCGCCCGGGGCATCGTCTGGCGCTGGCCGCTGCACCCGGCGACCGGCCGGCCGGTGGGGCCGCCGGAGGTCTTCGTCGACCACTCCGGCCGCCACGAGAGCCCCGACGGGGCGATCACCGACGCCGAGGACCACGTGTGGTGCGCGCTGTGGGGCGGCGGCCGGGTGGCGCGTTACCGCCCCGACGGCAGCGAGGAGCGCTCGGTCCCCCTGCCGGTGGCGCAGCCGAGCTGCCCGGCCCTGGGCGGACCCGGCCTGACGACCCTCTACGTCACCACCGCGTGGGAAGGCTACGACGCGGCGCGGCGGGCGGCCGAGCCGGCGGCCGGTGGCGTCTTCGCCGTCACGGTGGACGTGCCGGGCCGGCCGGAGCCGCGCTTCCGGGCACGGTAGCCGGGCGCTGTATCCGGGCACGGGCATCCCGGCCCGGAATCCCGGCCCGGAATCCCGGCCCGGAATCCCGGCATGGCCGCGGTGTCTCAGCCGTGGGCCACCGGCAGGTCGAGCAGCCGGGCCAGCGCGTTGCGCGGCGCCACCACGTCGGCCAGGGTGTGGCGGTCGAGCACGGCCAGGAAGGCGCCGAGCGCCTCCGCCAGCACAGTCTTGAGCAGGCACGCGCTCAGCAGCGGGCAGGGCCGGCCGGTGGCGGCGTTCATGCACTCGGCCATGCACATCTCCTCCTCGGTCAGGCGCACCACGTCGCCGAGGCGGATGTGCTCGGCCGGGCGGCCCAGGCGCAGGCCGCCGTTGCGGCCGCGCACCGCCTCGACGTAGCCGGCCTGGCCGAGGTGGTGGGCCACCTTCATCAGATGGCTCTTGGAGATGGCGTAGCGGTCCGCCACGTCCTGGATGGTCATCAGCTCGTCCGGCCGCAACGCCAGGCACATCAGAAGCCGCAGGGCGTAATCGGTGTAGGTGGACAGGCGCATGGCCGGCGTCCTCGGGCGTCTGGCGGAGCGGTGCGTGCACCGCAGTGTGTCGCGCAACGGCCCAGAAATGAAGGTTTTTTCGAGGAAACTTCCGCTTCCCAGAAAAACAGTCATGAATTATGAATGTTTTGGCGCCGCGCGGCGTTTCCGCCATGCGGGAAGCCCGCGGCGCGGCGGCGGCGGCAGCCCGGCGGCGCTGGACCGGCGTGCCGGCCGCCACACATTGTCACCAGGCACAAGGGGGGAGGACGCGATGAACGAGAACGACCTGCAGCGGTTCGGGCTGGCCCTGCTGAACAGCCCGGCGGAAGCGATCGTCTATTCCGACCGCGAGGGGATGATCCGGTACTGGAACGCCGGGGCGGAGCGCATGTTCGGCTTCACCGCCGACGAGGCGCTGGGCCAGTCCCTGGACATCATCATTCCCGAGCGCCAGCGCCAGCGCCACTGGGAGGGCTACGACCAGGTGATGAAGACGGGCCAGAGCCGCTACGGCAGCGGCGACCTGCTGTCGGTGCCGGCCCTGCGCAAGGACGGCAGCCGCATCTCGGTGGAGTTCACCATCGTTGCGCTGACCGACGCCGACGGCGCCATGCTGGGCATGGGATCGGTGATGCGCGACGTCACCGCGCGGTTCACCGAGCTGAAGGACCTGCGCCGCCAGCTGGCCGGCCGCTGAGGGCGCGGCGCCGCGCGTGTTTACGCGCGGTCGTGAATTTGCGATGCTCCCCCATCTATGGGGGTAGGGGGAGCGGGTCATGGATCGCGACGGCGGGCGCACGACCGTGACGGGACGGACCGGACGGGGGCGGGCGCTGGGTCTGGCGGCCACGGTGGTGCTGTCGCTGCTGGCGGCCGCCTGCGGCAGCAGCGGGCGCGGCGACTACAGCGGCGACCACAACCAGCACATCGCCGAGGCCGCGGGCCGGTTCAACATGCCGGAGCAGTGGATCCGCGAGGTCATCCGCCAGGAGAGCGGCGGGCGGACGATGATGAACGGCCGCCCGATCACCAGCCACGCCGGCGCCATGGGGCTGATGCAGGTGATGCCCGGCACCTACCAGGAGATGCGGCGCAAGCACGGGCTCGGCTCCGACCCCTACGAGCCGCGCAACAACATCCTGGCCGGCACCGCCTACCTGCGGGAGATGTACGACCTGTTCGGTGCGCCGGGGTTCCTCGCCGCCTACAATTGCGGGCCGCGCTGCTACGGCGACTACCTCGCTGGCAAGCGCACCCTGCCGGGCGAGACCCGCCGCTACCTCGCCGCGGTGGGGCCGCGGCTGGGCGCGCCCAGCACCGCCACGGTCATGGTGGCCCAGGCCCCGGTTCCGGCCCCGGCCCCGGTGGTGGTGCCGGCCACCCCGCTGCCCGCCGCACCGGCGCGGCCGGTGGCGGCGCCGGTGCCCCTGCCGGCTCCGGCGCCGGCCCCGTCCTACCCGCCCTCGACCATCACGGTCGCCGCCGCCCCCCTTGCCGCGGCGGCGGCCCCGCCCATGGCGACCTCGGTGGCGGCGCCGCTGGCGGCCGGCGTGTGGACGGTGCAACTCGGCGCCTTCCGCTCCCCCGACGACAGCGCCCGGGTGATCGAGCGGGCGCAGCGCAGCCTGCCGACCCTGCTCGACCGGACGACGCGGGTGGTGCAGCCGGTGGACACCATCGAGGGCCCGCTGTTCCGGGCCCGCCTGGCCGGCCTGACCGAGCAGGAGGCGGCGCGCACCTGCCTCAGCCTGGCGGCGATGGGGATGGCGTGCTTCGTGGTGCCGCCCAGCGCGTGACGCCGGCTCACCCCGCCGCCGCGGCGTGGGGCAGGGGCGGGGCGAAGGGGCCGTCCGGCGGCGGCCCGGTCCGCGCCGCCTCCAGCGCCGCCAGCAGGGCGGCGGGATCGGCGCCGTAGGATTGCGCGGCCTCGCCCAGGGTCATGAAGGCGGCCATGGCGCAGCCCGGGCAGGCCATGCGCCGCTGCAGGAACACGGCGGCCAGGGCGGGCCAGCGCTCGAGCACCGCGGCGACGGTGAGGTCGGGGCCGAGGGGCGGCAGGGGTGCGGCGGGCATGACGGGTCTCCGACGGAGGGCGGGACGGTCAGCCTAGGGCCGCCCGTCCCGCCGGTCGTTGCGCTGCCGCAAACGCCGCCCCCTATTGCGCGTCGCCGGAGCCGCCGCCGCCCTGGGTGACCGGGTCGCCGGTCATGGTGCCGGTGCGCTTCTCGGCCAGCGACCCGTCGGGCAGGTCCCCGGCGGGATCGGCGGTGGTGGGATCGGCGGTGGCGCTGTCCTCCATGGAGCCGCCGTCGCCCTGGGTCACCGGCTCGCCGGTCATCGTGCCGGTGCGCTTCTCCGCCAGGGAGTCGGCGGGCAGCTCGCCGGTCACCGCGGCGCCGCTCTCCGGAGCCGTCGTCGCGGCCGGGGCGTCGGACTGCGCCGCCGCGGCGCCGGCGAACGAGGAGAGGCCCAGCGCGAGGGCGGACGCGAGCGCCAGATGGCGGGGATTGGTAATGGCCGTATCCTCCGGGTGTTTGACAAAGGGTGGCCGAGGCGTTGGCCGCCCCGGCACTGCCCCGACAACCGGAGGCGGAGCGGTGCGTTCCCGGGATCGTACCAAGGTCTAAGCGTCTAGGCCTCGCCCGGCGCCGGCTGCCGGGGCGGCGCCGGCAGGTCCTCGGCGATGGCGACGAGGCGGTGGGGGGCGCGGATCAGCACGTGCTGGCGGCCGCCCTCGACGATGCCCTGGCCCTCCCAGCCCGACAGGGTGCGGCTGACGGTGTGGAGGGTGGTGCCGGTCATCTCCGCCAGGTCCTGGCGCGACAGGGGGAAGTCGATCTCGACCCCGGCCTCGACCCGGCGGCCGCCCTGGCGGGCCAGGCGCAGCAGGGCGCGGGCGATGCGCCGCTCGACCCGCTCGGTCGACAGCTCGCGCAGGCGGCTCTGCATCTCGCCGAGGCGGCGGCCGATGATGCCCAGCGCGTTGAGCGCGATGCGCGGGTGGCGCTCCATCAGCGCGGTCATCGCCGCGGCCGGCCAGTGGATCTCGACGCAGTCGGCCACCGCCACCGCGTCGGCCGGGTAGACGCCGCCGGTGAACATGGCCAGTGTGCCGTACATCTCGCCGGGGCCGAGGAAGCGCAGCACCACCTGCTGGCCCTCCGCCCCGGTCTGCACGATCTTGACCCGGCCGTCGATCAGCGCGTGGCCGGCGGCGGCCTCGTCCCCTTGCGCGAAGATCTGGGTGCCCTTGGGCAGGCGGCGGGTGTGGGCCCGGGCCACCACCTCGGCCAGGGCCGCGCCGTCCAGCCCCGCGAACAGGGCCATGCCGTGGAGGACGGCGGGGTCGGGGGTCGGCGGCATGGCGGGCGGCTCCCTGCTGGCGGTGCGTGCGGCGGCCGGTCGCAGTCTAGCGCAACCCGTGCGCTCTTTGCGCCCCGACAAACACGGCTCCGGGGCGCGGGCGCATCGTCGGTCCAACAGCGCGGCCGACGCCGGCCGCCGCCCCAAGGAACGGAGCGAACCGCCATGACCCCCCGTACCCTGCTCGCGTCCACCGCCGCCGCCCTGGTGCTCGCCCTGGCCGGCCCCGCCCCGGCCGACACCGCCCCGGCCGACACCGCCCTGACCGAGACCGTCCCGGCGCCGGTCGACATCGTGCGCGACGCCGCCGCGGTGCCCGCCGCCACCGGCCGCACCGCCCCGGCCACCGTCCGCCTCGACCTGGAGACCAAGGAGGTCCTGGGCACACTGGCCGACGGCACGAGCTACCGCTACTGGACCTTCGCCGAGGCCGGCGGGGCGCCCAAGGTGCCGGGCCCGCTGGTGCGCGTGCGGGTCGGCGACACGGTCGAGGTGTCGCTGACGAACGACGACGACAGCATGATGATGCACAACGTCGACTTCCACGCGGTGACCGGCCTGCACGGCGGCGGCAGCGCCACCCGGGCGGCCCCCGGCGAGACCAAGGGCTTCACCTTCAAGGCGCTGAAGCCCGGCCTGTACGTCTACCACTGCGCCGTGCCGATGGCCGCCCAGCACATCGCCAACGGCATGTACGGCATGATCCTGGTGGAGCCCGAGGGCGGCCTGCCGCCGGTCGACCACGAGTTCTACGTCATGCAGGGCGAGATCTACACCGAAGAGGCGTACGGCAGCGCCGGCGAACTGACCGAGAGCTACGACAAGCTGATGGACGAGCGGCCCGAATACTACGTCTTCAACGGCGCCGCCGAGGCGCTGACCGGCGACCGCGCCCTGCGGGCGACGGCGGGCGAGACCGTGCGCATCTACTTCGGCGTCGGCGGCCCCAACAAGACCTCGAGCTTCCACGTCATCGGCGAGATCTTCGACCACGTCTACGACCTCGGCTCGCTCACGGCGCCGCGGCTGAGCGACGTGCAGACCATCACCGTGCCGCCGGGCGGCGCCGCGGCGGTGGAGTTCACGGTCGAGGTCCCCGGCTCGTACCTGTTGGTCGACCACGCCCTGTCGCGGGCCGCCCGCGGCCTGATCGGCACCCTGGTGGTCGACGGGCCGGAGCGCCCCGACCTGTTCAAGCCCGGCCTGCCCGACCAGACCGCCCAGGCCGCCCAGGCCGACGCGGCGCACTGACGCGGACCGCGGTGCCGCACCCTCTTGGCAGGGGTGCGGCGCCGCGCCATCATGGGCAGACCAACCGGACGCAACCCAAAAAAAGAGTGTTCCCAATGAGTTCGCCCACCCCCGACGGACCCGTTCCCTACGGTCTGCCGATCCCGCTCGCCGCCGCCAAGCGGGTGGCGGAGGCCGCCGAGCGCGAGGCCCTGCGCAACGGCTGGCCCATGGTCATCGCCATCGTCGACGGCGCCGGCCGCCCCGTGCTGCTCCACAAGATGGACCACGCCCAGAACGGCAGCGTCGCCATCGCCGAGGGCAAGGCCCGCACCGCCGCCGATTTCAAGCGGCCGACCAAGGACCTGGAGGACACCCTGGCCAAGGGCGGCCTGCACCTGCGCCTGCTGGCCGCACCGGGGATGACGCCGCTGGACGGCGGCCTGCCGCTGCTGGTGGACGGCCGCATCGTCGGCGCCATCGGCGTGTCGGGCATGGCCCCCCACCAGGACGCCGTGGTCTCCCGCGCCGGGGCCGACGCGCTGTAGGCGCCGCCCACCCATCACCATGCGACTGTTGCCGCGGCGGCTTCGGTCCGCCGCGGCGACGGCGCAGCCGAAGGGGGAGGGTGCCGGCCGGCGGTGTCAGTCGGCCAGCGCCCGCCGGACCGCCACCGGCTCGCGTGCGATCACGCGCAGAAGCGCGCGCGCCGGCCCGCGCGGCGTGCGGCGGCGTTGCTCCCACTGGCGCAGCGTGTGCACGCTCACCCCGAAGGAACGCGCAAACTGTTCCTGCGTCATGCCAACGGACGCCCGCACCGCGGCAACGTCGACGTCCTCGACGTCGACCACGTGCACCCGCATTCCCGGCACCTCTTCCCCTCTGGCGTGCGCCAGAGCCTCTTGCAGTCCGCGGATGATGCTTTGTCCGATGTCGCTCATGGTTCCTTCCTCCGCGCCGCATCCTTTACACCACCCGGCCGCCGCCACGCTTGCCGTGGCCACCCACGGCTATCCGGACCTTCCGGATGCCGGCGCCATGGGGAATGAGCGTCCCGCATTCCGGGTCGCTCGCCAGAAGATCGATGACCGCGGCACGCTCGCCTTCCGACAGGAGTTCCGCGGCGCGCGCCGCGAATTCGGGCGTCTCGGCCACGGCTTGGGGGATGGTGGAGCGGGTGGTGGTCATGCCTGCGATTGTAGAGGTCGCCGCCACTATACACCACCCCGGTACTCCGCCAATGACATACTCCGGCGCATGGCCGTCACGTCTGGCTGCCGGCAGTGTATCTTGGCACCGGCCCTTGCCCGTGCGTGCGCGGCTGCTCACGCTGCGACACCCTGAGGGTCCTGCGGGTCGCCCGCCATGTCGACGCCGGCGGCGGCCTGCTGCGCTGGCCGGGCCGGCGGAACGAGCGACTGCTCGGCCTATGGGTGATGTGGGCGCGCCTGCCCGCCGCCGCGGTGCTGGACGAGCCCGCGGTGAACCGCCACCTGGCCGCCCATCACCGCTTCGGCGACCACGCCCTGCTGCGCCGCGAGCTGTGCGACCTGGGCCTGCTGGTGCGCACCCGCGACGGGCGGGAGTACCGGCGGATGGAGCGCCGCCCGCCGCCCGAGGCGTGCGTCCTGATCGGCCACCTCAAGCCGCGGGTGGCGCCGGCGGCGGCGGCCGGAGCGGCGGCGTAACGGCCATCGCCGGCGAGTTTGCGCCAGCGCAAAAAGTGGACCTGGCGGGTGTGGTTTTCTCCCCTGGACCGAACTCCAGGGGAGACCCCTTCCATGATCAGCACCAGGACGCTCTGGCTGGTCCTCGGCCTCGTGATGGTGGCGTCGTTCGCCGCGCTCGGGCTGATGGGCCGGCAGATGCACCGCGAGGCGCCGCCGCTGCCCGACCGGGTGGTCGCCGCCGACGGCGGTGTCCTCTACACCCTCGACGACATCCAGCAGGGCCGGCTGGCCTGGCAGTCCATGGGCGGCATGCAGGTCGGCTCGATCTGGGGCCATGGCGGCTACGTCGCGCCGGACTGGTCGGCCGACTGGCTGCACCGCGAGGCGGTCGCCCTGCTCGACCTGTGGGCGGGGCGCGCCCATGGCGTGCCCTACGCGGCGCTCGACGCCGAGGAGCAGGGGGCGCTGCGCGAGCGGCTGGTGCGGGAGATGCGCACCAACACCTACGACCCCGCGACCCGCACCCTCGCCGTGTCGGCCGACCGCGCCGCCGCCATCCGCGCGGTGGCGGCCCACGTCCAGGCGCTGCTGGGCGACGACCCCGCGTTGGAGTCCCTGCGCGAGCAGTACGCCATCGCCAACGACGCGGTGCCCGACGCCGGCCGGCGCGCCGACATCGCCGCCTTCTTCTTCTGGACGGCCTGGGCCGCCGGGACGGAGCGGCCGGGCGACACCGTGACCTACACCTCCAACTGGCCGCACGAGCCGCTGATCGCCAACACGCCCTCGGCCCCCAACGTGATGTGGTCGGTGTTGAGCGTGGTGCTGCTGGTGGCCGGCATCGGCGCCCTGGTGTGGCGCCACGCCGCCACCCGCCGCGAGGACCACGTCGTCCCGCCCACCGCCGACCCGCTCAAGGCGCTGGCGCCGACCCCGTCGATGAAGGCCACGGCCAAGTATTTCTGGACGGTGATCGGCCTGTTCCTGCTGCAGATCACCCTGGGCGCCATCACCGCCCACTACGCGGTGGAGGGGCACGATTTCTACGGCATCCCGCTGGCCGACATCCTGCCCTACGCCGTCACCCGCACCTGGCACACCCAGCTGGCGGTGTTCTGGATCGCCACGGCGTGGCTGGCCACCGGCCTCTACATCGCGCCGGCGCTGTCGGGCCACGAGCCGCGCTTCCAGAAGCTGGGCGTCGACGTGCTGTGGGGGGCGCTGGTGTTCGTCGTGCTGGGCTCGCTGGCCGGCGAATGGCTGGGGGTGCAGCAGGTCCTCGACCTCGACACCAACTGGTGGTTCGGCCACCAGGGCTGGGAGTACGTCGACCTCGGCCGGTTCTGGCAGACCCTGCTGTTCGTCGGCCTGATGCTGTGGCTGGTGCTGGTCGGCCGGGCCCTGTGGCCGGCGCTGACCCGGGCCGACGAGAGCCGCCCGGTGATGATGGTGATGTTCCTGTCCACCGTCGCCATCGGCCTGTTCTATGCGGCCGGCTTCATGTGGGGCAAGCACACGCACATCTCCATGGTCGAGTACTGGCGCTGGTGGGTGGTCCACCTGTGGGTGGAGGGCTTCTTCGAGGTCTTCGCCACCGCCGTCATCAGCCTGCTGTTCGTGCGCCTGGGGCTGGTGCGGGCGATGACCGCCAACGTCGCCGTGCTGGCCTCCACCGTGGTGTTCCTGTTCGGCGGCGTGCTGGGCACCGCCCATCACTGGTACTTCTCCGGCACCCCGGTGTCGGTGATCGCGGTGGGTGCGGTGTTCTCGGCGCTGGAGGTGGTGCCGCTGGCCCTGGTGGGCGGCGAGGCCTTCGAGACCTACCGCCACACCAAGGCCGCACCCTGGGTTGCCACCTACAAATGGCCGATCCTGTTCTTCGTCGCCGTGTCCTTCTGGAACCTGCTGGGCGCCGGGGTCTTCGGCTTCCTCATCAACCCGCCGATCTCGCTCTACTACGTCCAGGGCCTGAACCTGACCGCCAATCACGGCCACACCGCCCTGTTCGGGGTGTACGGTATGCTGGGCATCGGGCTGATGCTGTTCTGCCTGCGCGGTCTGGTTCCGGCGCACGCCTGGAACGACGGCCATCTGAAGTGGACGTTCTGGCTGCTCAACGGCGGGCTGGCTATGATGTCCTTCCTGTCGCTGTTCCCGGCGGGCGTCTACCAGGCCTGGGCCAGCGTCACCCAGGGGCTGTGGTACGCCCGCTCACCCGAGATCGTCCACTCCACCCTGATGGAAACGCTGGTGTGGATGCGTGTGCCCGGCGACATCGTGTTCAGCGCCGGCGCCGTCATCCTGGCCCTGTTCGCCTGGCGCCTGGTGCGCGCCGGCCTGGCCCGCACCAGGGCGGCGCCGGTTCCGGTGGCGAGCCCCGCCGTGCCGGCGGAGTGAGCGACGCCCGCCACGGTGGAGCCCGTTAGGGGGGCGGCGGTCCGGCAGCGATGCCCGGGCCGCCGCCCCGCGGCGTTTCCGGTGGGAACGCTTCCCCGCGGCCGGTCACTAAGGCCGCGGGAACAGTCGCCATGGTGGCGGCGCCCGCAGCGACGGAACGGCACATGGACAGCAAGGTGTTGGATGCGGTGCGGCAATGGCTTCACGGGGCCAGCGGCGGCGCGGTGGCCCTGACCACGGTCGACGGCAGCGGCTTCGCCGCGGTGGCGGTCGACGGGGTCGACGTCGTGGTGGAGGTCGACGCGGCGTACGACCTCGTGCGGTTCACCGCATCGGTGCACGAGGCGACTGACTCCGCCGGCCCGGCCGTACGTGCCCTGGCGCTGGAGCTGAACTTCACCACCCTGTTGCCCGCCGGCATGGGGCTGGGCGCCCAGCCCGGGGGGAACGAGCTGTTCCTGTCCATGGCGATCCCCGCGGCCTTCGTCGCGCCGGACCGCCTGACCATCATCCTCAGCCGCTTCGTCGCCGAGGCCCGCGCCGCGTGCGAGCGGCTGGCCGAGGCGGGCCGGAGCGCGGCCGCCATGGTGCCACCGGCCTTCGCCGGGGCGTCGCCCCAGGACTTCATCCGCGGTTGAGCGCCGCCGTGCGGCAGACAGGAGACGGCAGATGATGGGGTCTATCGGCGGGCTCGCCCCGCGCGCCACCACCCTCTTCGCGACCGAGGGCGGGCCGGCGTTCATGAAGCTCGCGCAGACCGGGATGAAGGCGTTCTCCACGGTCAAGACCGGGGTGCACCCGTTCGACGCGTCCTTTCCCACCCCGGGATTCAACAACGTGCTGACCGGCTCGGGCGCCATGTCGCCGGGCACGATGATGCACATGGCGACCAAGTACAGCCGGATGGTGCCGGAGGCGATGGGGCACATGACCGGCACCGGGATGACCGGCGCGCTGGGCAAGCTCGGCTACTCGCAAAAGGAGATCGACGCGATGGTCGCCCAGAGCCATCGCTACGCCGAGACCGCGGTGGACGGGCCGGAGCGCGACCCCGGCCAGGTGCTCAACGCCACCCTCACCGGCCTGATCAAGCAGCTGCCCACCGACCAGAAGGAGCAGGCCTTCGTCGACGTCCTCGACGGCATGCGCAGCACGGTGCTGAGCGGGCGCGACTGGCAGAGGGCCGAGGCGAAGGAGGGCAACCTCTTCGTCGGCTTCCGCGAAACGGACAACCCGTACTCCATGTACTATTTCAACGTCGATCAGGCGCGGGACCTGGTGCCGGAGCTGGTCGTGACGGACCCCAGGGGCGGGGTCACGATGGACCCCGAACGCCTGAAGGATCTGGCGGCCCTGCCCGGCGGGGCGAATCCCAGCCGGATCTTCCTGGCCGAAGCCACGTCCGACTTCACCTACCTGACCTCGACCGTCAACCCGCTGACCGCCACCGCGACGGGCGGCGACCAGCAGGTGCGCCCGGGCGGCGGCGGCCAGTCGCAGGTGCGGCCCAGCCAGCTTTCCGACCGCACGGAGGTCGACCTGACGACGCTGATGAACCGGCTCGACCTGGACTGATCCGCCGCCCGTCAGGCCGCTTCCGCGGCGGGGATGATGGCCTCGGCCAGGAGCGCGTTGAGGGCGCCGACATGGCCCTCGCTGCGGGCCGGGCGCGTGGGGTCGGAGGTGACGACCACGGTGAGCGCCAGGGAGGGCACGACGTACAGCATCTGCCCGCCATAGCCGCGGGCGTAGGCCAGCGTGTGGCCGCCGGCGGCACCGAGGAACCAGCCGTAGCCGTAGGCGTCGCCGGAGAAGGGGGAGCGGGTGCGCGGCGTCCACGACGCCCGCACCCAGTCCTGGGACAGCACCCGCCGCCCCTCCCACACGCCGCCCTGGCGCCACATCTCGCCGAAGCGGAACAGGGCCAGGGGCGAAAGCGCCATGTTGTTGCCGCCGAGATAGAAACCCTGGGGGTCGCGGGTCCACGGCGCCACCGCGACGTCCAGCGGCGCGCCCAGCCAGTCGCGGGCGAGGTCGAGCAGGCTGCGCCCGGTGACCCGGGCCAGCACCGCCCCCAGCACGTGGTAGCTGCCGGTGGAGTAGAGCATGCGCTCCCCCGGCTCGGCCACGAAGGGGCGGGACAGCGCGTGGGCGACCCAGTTCGCGCTGGCCACCCAGGGGCCGTAGCCGGGACCGGAGGTGCGCTCCAGCCCGGCCTGCATGGTCAGCAGCTGGGCCACCGTCAGCCCGGCCACCCGCGGGTCGGCACGGCGTGGCACCAGCCCGGGGGCGAGGCCGCCCAGGGTCGCCTCCACGCCGGCGAGCGCGCCGCGGTCGATGGCGGCGCCGGTCAGCGTGGCCACCAGCGTCTTCGACACGGATTTGACGTTGACCGCCCGGTCCGGTGCCGGGCCGCGGAACGCCTCGGCCAGCGCGATCCGGCCGTGGCGGCCGACGACCAGGGCGTGCAGCTGGTCGAGCCCGGCGGCGCGGTCGGCGGCGCGGCGCAGCAGGCCGGGGTCGAAGGCGGCGCCGGTCGGCGGGGCCGGGGCCGCGACGGCCGGCCGCGCCAGGGCGGGCAGGGCGGCCGCCGCCGCGGCGGCGAGCAGGGTCCGGCGGGGGAAGGGGCGGGGCATGGAAACCATGCCCTGCCATGTGGGGCCGCCGGCGGGCGTGGAAAAGCCCGGCCCCCGGCCGGCGTGGTCAGAAGGTCGCCGACGCGGTGAGCAGGAAGGAGCGGCCCGGCTCGTAGAGCGGGGTCACCGTGCCGAACTCCTGGCCGTAGGTGGCGCGGTTGGCGTAGGTCTCGTCCAGCAGGTTGCGGACGTCGGCGCGCAGGGTGAGGTTGGAGAGGCCGGGGATGCGGTACTCCACGAACAGGTTCACCACCTCGTAGCCTTCCAGCGGCTGGTGGCCGGCCGCCACGTCGTGGTGGTCGAGCGCGATCTCCACGTCGGCGCCGATGGTGAGGTCGAGGTCGCGCAGGGTGTGCGCCCCGCCCACCGTGAGGATGCGGCCCACCGGGGTGGCCAGATAGGTGCCGAGGTCGGAATCGGCCGGCTCCCCGTCGATGGTGACGTCGATGTCGGCGTAGGTGGCGCGCACGTAGCCGTCGCCCCAGTCGTAGCCGACCCCGACCTCGAAGCCCCGGGACGTCACGTCGCGCGCCAGCGTGCCGCTGCCCGCGGCGTAGCGGGCGGCGCGGGCGTCGTGGATCATGGTGCGGAACACCCGCCCCGCCACCGTGACGCCGTCGTGGCGGGCCTCCAGCCCCAGGGTCACGTTGTCGGCGGTCACCGGGTCCGGCCCGTCGGGGCCGTAGTCCCACACCGTGTTCATGATGTAGTTCTCGGCCAGCGGGATGCCGGCCCAGGTGTGGGAGTAGCCGCCGGTCGCGGTCAGCCACTCCTCCACCAGGTCGACCGCGGCCGAGGCGTTGTAGCTGACCCCGGAGTTCGTCCACTCCTCGCCCGTCGTGCCCTCGAACACCTGGCGGTCGCCGCGCAGGCCGAGCGACAGGCGCAAGCGCTCCACCGGCTCCAGCCGCGCCTGGGCGTAGAGGCCGAGGTTGCGGGCCCGCTCGCCCACCGCGTAGGTGGGGTCCTCGTAGGTCGCCTCGTCGCGGTAGAAGTCGGCGCCGGCGGTGAGGGTGCCCAGCGCGAAGCCGAACACGTTCTCCGCCTTGCCGTTCAGGGACTCCGTGGTGCCGCCGCCGGGATAGCTGCCGGCCACCGTGCTGGGGGCGACCGGGCGGGTGAAGATGTCGGTGTCGATGTCGGTGCGCCCGTAGGCCACCACCACCCGCGGGTTCCACACCTCGTCCGGCTGCTCGTCGGTGTAGGTGAAGACGAGGTTGCGGCGGTCCATGGAGTAGTCGCGCACCTTGGGCTCCCACGCCGGGCGGCCGGAGATGGCGCCGATGTTGGCGCGGAACGGCCGCGGGGCGTCGTCGCGCACCTGCTCGTAGCTGAGCTGGAAGCGGTGGCCGCCCTCGGTCTGCACCGCCGCCTTGGCGAGGCCGCTGATGAGGTCGGTGTCGGTGCCGGCCATGGTCTGGCCGTTGCCCGCCTCGACGCTGTCGCCGGTGCCGTAGGTGACGTAGCCCAGGGCGTCGAAGCCCTGGTGGCGGGCGAAGGCCGAGGCGCTGCTGGTCAGGGTCGGGCCGTTGCTGTTGGCGGTGGCCTTGACGAAGGCGCCCAGCCCGTCGGCGGCCAGGAAGTCGCGGGCGCCCTTGGTCTCGTAGGCGATGGCGCCGGCCAGCGCGCCGGGGCCGGCGTCGGCGGGCGCGACGCCGGCGTCGACGCGCACCGCCTTCAGGAAGGCCGGATCGATCAGGGTCGTGCCGCTGTGGTGGAACACCTTGTTGTTCTGGCGGCTGCCGTCGATCGAGACGGCGAGGTTGGTCTCTTCCACGCCCTGCACGTACACCTTCTGGGACATGGGCAGGGAGCTGCCGACCTGGATGCCCGGCTCTCCAGCGAAGACGCCGGCGATGTCGGTGGCGTTCTTGCGCTCCAGCTCGGCCGCGGTGATCACCGTGCGCCCGGCCCCTCCGCCCTGGCCGGCGGCACCGGCGACGGTCACCGGGGCGAGGAGGAGGGCGCCGTTGCCGGCGGGCGCCGCGGTCAGGGCGACCGACGCCGGTCCGGTCATGCGGTAGGCGACGCCGGTGCCGTCCAGCAGGGTGGCCAGCGCCTGGGCCGGCGTCATGGAGCCGGTGACGGCGCGCGCGGTGAGGCCCGACGCGAGGCCGCTGGAATAGCCGACCTGCCAGCCGGTCTGGCGGGCGAAGGCGTCGAGGGCGGCGGCCAGCGGCTGGGCCGGCAGGGCGAAGTCCAGCACGGCGCCCTGGGTCTGGGTGGCGCCCTGGGCCGTGCCCTGGGCCAGCGCCGGGGCCGGTGCGGCCAGCAGGCCGGCCAGCGCGGTGGAGGCGGCGAGCGCCAGGGCCAGGGGCCGGACCGGGGCGGCGGGGGCGCGCCGGAAGATCGTGTGGGTGGACGCGGTCCGGCAAGCCATGGCTGCTGCTCCTCTCGTTCGTGCGGGCGGCGGGGCGGGGCGCGTGGGCGCGACCACCCCCTGTTCCGCCTGACGTCCGAGGACCGGCAGCCTCACAAAAAAACCTAACCCAAAAGGACGATGCCGCCGGGCAGCACGGTGATGCGCACGCCGGCGATGCCGGCCAGCGCGCGCAGGGCGTCGAGCGGGGCGTCGGTGCGGTAGCTGCCGCTGACCCGGGTGCGCTCCACCCGGTCGTCGAGCACGAGGATCGGCCCGTCGTGGTAGCGGCCCAGGGCGTCGACCACGGCGGCCAGGGGCTGGTCGTGGAAGACGTAGCGGCCGTCGCGCCAGGCGAGCGCCACGGCCAGGTCGGCCGGCGCCGGCGGCGACAGCCTCGCGTCGCCGGCCGTGACCCCCTGGCCGGGGGCCAGCGTCACGGGGGTGCCCCGGCCGTCGCCCCGGCGCACCGTCACCCGGCCGTGCTCCAGCACCACGGCGTCCTCCCGGTCCCCGGTGTGGACGGCGAAGGCGGTGCCGGTCACCTCGACGCGGCTGTGCGCGGCGGCCACCCGGAACGGGCGGTCGGGATCGGGCACCACGTCGAAGAAGGCCTCCCCCCGCAGCAGCCGCACGTCGCGCCGGTCGCCGGCGAAGTCGACCGCCACCGCCGAGGCGGTGTCGAGCAGCAGGCGCGAGCCGTCGGGCAGGGTCACCGCCCGCCGCTCCCCGGTGGCGGTGAGGTGGTCGGCGCTCCACCGCACCGCCAGCACGGGCACCAGGTGCAGGCCGATGGCGGCGAGCACGGCGGCGGCGGCCAGCGATCCCCACCACACCCCCGGCCGCGCCCGGGGCGCCCGGCGCGGCGGGCCGGCGGGCCGGGCGGCCTGCCGGGTGGCGGCCTGCAACTCCGGCATCGCGCCGACCGCGGCGACCGCGTCCCAGGCGGCGGCGTGGCGCGGATCCGCCCGCCGCCAGGCCTCGAAGGCGGCCTGCGTCGACGGGTCGGCCGGCCCGCCCTGGAGCGTGACGAACCACGCCAGCGCGGCGTCGACGGCGGGGTCGGGGTGGTGGTAGCCCTCGTTCCTGTCCTGGTCCACTCGCTCCATGCCGCGTCCCGTCGTCGTGCCCCGCCCTCCATCTTAGACGTTCGAGGCGGCGGATGACACAAAGAGCCGGCCTGCCACCGGGAGGGCAGGGGGCACGACGGTGCGGCTTGACAGCAAAATCCAGCGAATGATAATCGCTCGCATCTTGTTGCCGTCCGGCCCCATCGATGGTGCCCCTTCCCCCATGCCCGTCCGCCTCAACGCCGTGTACGTCGACCACCGCCGGTCCCTGCTGGGGCGGGCGATGAGCATCGTGCGCGACCGGCAGGTGGCCGAGGACCTGATCCAGGAGTGCTATCTGCGCGCCCACAGCGCCGCGCAGAAGGGGCCGATCGCCAACATCGGCGCCTTCCTGCACCGCACGGTGCAGAACCTGGCGCTCGACCACCTGCGGCGGCGGCGCACGCGCGAGCGGTTCGAGGTGGCGGCGGCGGACGGGGCCGACGCCCTGCAGGTGGTGTGCGGCGCCCCCACGGCCGAGGAACGGCTCTTGCAGCGCGAACGCGTCGTTCGCTTCAAGGACGCGCTGGACCGCCTGCCGGAACGGGCCCGCCGGGTGTGGCTGCTCAGCCGGGTCGAGGGCTGGCCCTATCCCCGGATCGCCCAGCACCTCGGGGTCTCCCAGGGCACGGTCTTCAACGACATGAAGCTGGCCATGGGGCACATGGTGGACGCCCTGGCGCGCGGCGACCGCGGCTGAGGGCGCCCCGCGCCGCGTCCGCAAATGCACAAAACGGCGCCATTGTCGCGCGGTGAGGTCATTTGCCCATGATTTGTGCGTTGCCGGGCCGGGCCGGGCCCGGCGGTGGCCGTCCGCGAACGGCGCAAACGCTTGGCGTGGCAGGTCCGGGGCCGGTCCGGCCGGGGTGGCCCACAAAGTGCATACACTTTGCAAACACCTGCTCCACGGAAAGGACTCCTCGCGATGATGAACCGGCGTGATTTCCTCGGCAGCGTTTCGGCGGCGACCGCGACGGCGGCGACGGCGGGGGCCGGCGTCCTGCCCTTCCTGCGGGCCCTGCCCGCGGCCGCGGCCACCGGCGACACCCTGGTCGTGGTCACCGGCACCACCATCAACAGCCTCGACCTCCACCGCACCGGCACCAACCGGCCCAGCTACCAGATCTCGGTCAACTGCTACGACCGGCTGCTGTCGTTCGGCACCAAGACCATGCCCGACGGCTCGCTCAGCTACGACTACGCGACCCTAAAGCCGGAGCTGGCGGAGAGCTGGGAGATCGCGCCCGACGGGATGTCCGCGGTCTTCCATCTGCGCAAGGCGACCTTCTGGGACGGCAAGCCGGTCACCGCGGCCGACGTGAAGTGGTCGCTGGACCGCGCCGTCACCGTGGGCGGCTTCCCGACCACCCAGATGAAGGCCGGCGCCCTGGTGTCTCCCGACCAGTTCGAGGTGGTCGACGAGACGACGGTGCGCATCAAGTTCATCCACCCCTCGAAGCTGACCCTGCCCGACCTCGCCGTGCCGGTGCCCTTCATCATCAACGCCGAGGTGGCCAAGAGCAACGCCACCAAGGACGACCCCTGGGCCATGGAGTTCCTGCACCGCACCCCGGCCGGCTCCGGCGCCTTCAAGGTGGAGCGCTGGGACCCCGGCCAGCAGCTGGTCTACACCCGCAACGAGGAGTGGGCGTCGGGCCCGGTGCCGGCGGTCAAGCGGGTGATCATCCGCGAGGTGCCGTCCCAGGCGACGCGGCGCGCCCTGATCGAGCGCGGCGACGTCCACATGTCCCACGACATCCCGGCCAAGGACGCCCGTGAACTGGCCGAAGGCGGCAAGGTCAAGGTGGTCGGCACGCCGGTCGAGAACTGCATGAACGCCCTGTGCCCGAACCTGATCTTCGAGCCGTTCAAGGACAAGCGGGTGCGCCAGGCCGTCGCCTACGCCATCCCCTACGCCGACATCTACGCCAACGCCGCCTACGGGCGCGGCACCAAGCTGTGGGGCGGCGCGGGCGGCGAGCCCACCGACATCGCCTGGCCGCAGCCGTCCCCCTACACCACCGACTACGACAAGGCCAAGGAGCTGCTGGCCCAGACCGACTACGCCAGTGGCTTCGAGGTGCCGCTGTCCTTCGACCTGGGCACCGCCGAATGGGGCGAGCCCACCGCCCTGCTGATCCAGGAAGGCCTCGCCAAGATCGGCATCAAGGCCACCATCGACAAGATCCCTGGTGCCAACTGGCGCACCGTCGCCCTGGTCGACAAGAAGCTGCCGCTGCACCTGGAGAACTTCGGTGGCTGGCTGAACACACCCGATTATTACTTCTACTGGGCGTACGTGAAGGGCAACCTCTTCAACTCGTCGAACTACGACGACGCGGAGATGAAGACGCTGGTCGACGAGACGCTGCACATGGCCGTCGACAACCCGGACTACGCGCCGAAGATCAAGCGGATGATCGCCAAGGCCTTCGACGACGTGCCGCGCATCCCGCTGTGGCAGCCCAGCATGGAGGTGGCGATGCGCCCCGACGTGACCGGCTACACCTACTGGTTCCACCGCATGCCGGACGTCCGCCCGCTGGGCTTCCGCAGCGCCTGAGGGAGGGCCCGGCCGTGACGGTTCCCGCCAAGGCCCGGCTCGCCGGGCGCCGCCTGCTCCAGGCGCTGCCCGCCCTGCTGGGCATCGTCGTCATCACCTTCGTGCTGACCCGGGCCCTGCCCGGCGACCCCGCGGTCTACTTCGCCGGGCCGGCGGCGGACGAGGCGTCGATCGCGGCGATCCGTCACGAGCTGGGACTCGACCGCAGCCTGCCGGTGCAGTTCCTGGCCTATGTCCAGGACCTCGCCACCGGCGACCTCGGGACCTCCATCTCCACTGGGCAGCCGGTGCTGGAGGAGATCCTGCGCCGCCTGCCGGCGTCGCTGGAGCTGACCCTGCTGGCGCTCCTGCTGGCGGTGGCGGTGGCGGTGCCGCTGGGCATCCTCGCCGCCACCCGGCCGGACACCTGGATCGACCATCTCTGCCGGTTCATCGTCACCGCCGGGGTCTCGCTGCCCACCTTCTTCACCGGCCTGGCCCTGGTCTACGTGTTCTATTATCTGGCCGGCTGGGCGCCGGCCCCGATGGGGCGCCTCGACTTCATCTCCCTGCCGCCGGATCCGGTGACCGGGTTCTACGTGGTCGACGCCCTGCTCGCCGGCGACACCGCGGTGGCGCTGGCCGCGCTCGCCCACCTCGCCCTGCCGGCGATCACGCTGGCCCTGTTCACCCTGGCGCCGATCGCCCGGATGACCCGGGCGGCCATGCTGCAGGCCCTGGGCAGCGAGTTCATCCGCACCGCCCGCGCCGCCGGCCTGTCGCGGCGCCGGGTGCTGCTGACCTACGCCCTGCGCAACGCCATGCTGCCGGTGGTCACCACGCTGGGCATGGTGTTCTCCTTCGCGCTCGGCGCCAATGTGCTGGTGGAGAAGGTGTTCGCCTGGCCCGGCATCGGCTCCTACGCGGTGGAGGCGCTGGTGGTCTCCGACTACGCCGCGGTGCAGGGCTTCGTGCTCACCATGGCGCTGCTGTTCGTCGCGCTCAACCTGGTGATCGACCTGGCCTACACGCTCATCGACCCGCGCCTGGGTCTGGAGGACTGAGCCATGGACATGCCCGTCCCCTCCCGCCTCGCGCCGCCGCGCGCGCGGCCCGGTGCCGCGGCGCTGCGCACCCTGCGCTACGTGCTGGCCGGCAACCCGGTGACCGCGGTCGCCTTCGCCCTGTTCCTGCTGATCGTCGGGGCGGCGGTGCTGGGGCCGTCGCTGGTGCCCTACGACCCGCTGGCCACCGACGCTGCGGCGGCCTTGCAGCCGCCGTCCTGGGCGCACTGGTTCGGCACCGACCAGCTCGGCCGCGACGTGCTCTCGCGGGTGGTGGTGGCGACCCGTCTCGACCTCGCCATTTCGGTGGCGGCGGTGGCACTCTCTTTCGTCGCGGGGTCGGCGCTGGGCGGGCTGGCCGGCTATTACGGCGGCTGGACCGACCGCATCGTCGGCCGGGTGCTCGACACCATCATGGCGTTCCCGCTGTTCGTGCTGGCCATGGGCATCGTCGCCGCCGCCGGCAACACGGTGGAGAACATCGTCTACGCCACCGCGCTGATCAACCTGCCCTTCTACGCCCGCATGGTGCGCGCCGAGGTCAATGTGCGCCGCGACGCCGGGTTCGTGCAGGCGGCCCGTCTGTCGGGCAACGGGTCCTTGCGCATCCTCGCCTTCCAGCTCTTCCCCAACGCCCTGCCGCCGCTGATGGTCCAGGTGTCGCTGAACATGGGCTGGGCGATCCTCAACGCCGCCGGGCTGTCCTTCATCGGCCTGGGCGTGCGCCCGCCGACCCCGGAATGGGGGATCATGGTGGCCGAGGGCGCCAACTTCATCGTCTCTGGGGAATGGTGGCTGGCGCTGTTCCCGGGCGCCTCGCTGATGCTCGCCGTCTTCACCTTCAACCTGCTGGGCGACGGTCTGCGCGACCTGGTCGACCCGCAGCGCCGCACCTGAGGAGGCCCCCATGACCAGCACGACGGGCGCCACGAGCGGCGCCGTGCCGCTGCTCGACGTCCGCGACCTGACGGTGGAGTTCGCCACCCGGCGCGGCACCGTGCGGGCCATCCGCAGCGTCTCGCTGTCGGTCGCCAAGGGCGAGACGGTGGGGATCGTCGGCGAGTCCGGGTCGGGCAAGTCGGTGACCTCCTACGCGGTGCTGCGCATCCTCGACCGCGCCGGCCGCATCGCCGAGGGCTCGATCGTGTTCGGCGGCGTCGGCCTGCACGACGCGCCGGAGCGCACCATGACGGAGATGCGCGGGCGTGAGATCTCCATGGTGTTCCAGAATCCACGCGCCGCGCTCAACCCGATCCGCCCGATCGGCCGGCAGATCGAGGACGTGCTGATCGAGCACGGCCTGGCGGTGCGGTCGACGGCGCGCGAGCGCGCCGTCGACGCCCTGCGGGCGGTCCAGATCGCCGATCCGGAGCAGCGCTACCACGCCTACCCGTTCGAGCTGTCGGGGGGCATGTGCCAGCGCGTGGTGATCGCCATCGCGCTTGCCTGCCGGCCCCAGCTGCTGATCGCCGACGAGCCGACCACCGGCCTCGACGTCACCACCCAGAAGGCGGTGATGGACCTCATGGTGGAGCTGACCCGGGCGCGCGGCATGGCCGCCATCGTCATCACCCACGACCTCGGCCTGGCCGCCGCCTACTGCGACCGCATCGTCGTCATGGAGAAGGGTGTGGTGGTGGAGCAGGCCGCCGCCGCCCAGCTCTTCGCTGCCCCGGCCCACCCCTACACCCGGCGCCTGCTGCGGGCGACGCCGCGGCTCGATTCGGGCGTGCGCGACCTGCTGCCGGAGCCGCTGCCGCCGCCGCCGCCGGTCGCCAAGGGGGCGCCGCTGCTGGAGGTGCGCGACCTCGTCAAGGCGTTCCCCGGCCGCCACGGGGCGGCGCCGTTCCGCGCGGTGGACGGCATCTCCTTCACCGTCCACGAGGGCGAGAGCCTGGGGCTGGTGGGCGAGAGCGGCTGCGGCAAGTCCACCACCTCGTCGCTGGTGATGCGGCTGGCCGACCCGACCTCCGGCGTCATCCGCTTCGCCGGCGCGGACGTGGGGGCGGTTCCGGCGGCGCGCTTCGCCCGCCATCCCCTGCGCGGCAAGCTGCAGATGGTGTTCCAGGACCCCACCGACAGCCTCAACCCGCGCTGGACCGCCCGCCGCTCCATCGCCGACCCGCTGTACCGCCTGGCCGGTCTGGGGCGCGCGGCGGCGCGGGCCCGCACCGAGGAGCTGGCGCGCCGGGTCGGGCTGCCGCTTGAGTTGCTGGACCGCTTCCCGCACCAGCTTTCGGGCGGCCAGAAGGCGCGCGTCGGCATCGCGCGCGCGATTGCGCTCGACCCGAAACTCGTTATCCTGGATGAACCGACGGCCGCACTCGACGTGTCGGTGCAGGCGGTGGTGCTGAACCTTCTCGCCGACCTCAAGGCGGAGCTGGGCATGAGCTACCTGTTCATCAGCCACGATCTCAACGTCGTGCGGTTGATCTGCGACCGGGTGATGGTGATGCGGGCCGGCCGCGTGGTCGAGGAGGGCGACGCCGAGCGCATCCTGCACGCCCCGTCCGACCCCTACACCCGGGCGCTGCTGGAGGCGATCCCGCACCCGCCGGCCGCCGCCGCCGGCCTTTCCCCCGCCGGCCTCTCTCCTGCCGGCCCCGCCGCCGGCCCGGCATGAGCGCGCCGGCGCGCCCGCTGCGCCGGGCCGGCACCATGGTGGACCAGATGGTCCAGGTGCTGGCCGACGAGATCGTCCGCGGCATCCTGCCGCCGGGGGAAAAGCTGGACGAGGGCGGGCTGGCCGAACGGTTCGGGGTGTCGCGCACGCCGGTGCGCGAGGCGTTGCGCCAGCTCTCCACCATGGGCCTGGCCGAGCGCCAGCCCAACCGGCGCGCCGTGGTCGGGGCGATGACCGACCAGCGGCTGACCGAGATGTTCGACGCCATGGGCGAGCTGGAGGCGGTGTGCGCGGGCATGGCGGCCCAGCGCATGACGGCGGGCGAGCGGCGCGCCCTGGACGCCCTGCACCAGGGCTCCGCGGCGCTGGTGCGCGCCGGCGCCCGGGCGGCGTACGAGGAGGTGAACATCCGCTTCCACACCCTGCTCTACGACGGCACCCACTGCGGCTATCTCCGCGACTTCGTGGCCGCCACCCGGTCCCGGCTCGCCCCCTTCCGCCGTGCCCAGTTCCGCGTCGCCGGGCGCCTGACCAAGAGCTGGGACGAGCACGACGCCATCGTCACCGCCATCCTGCGCGGCGACGGGCCCGGCGCCGCCGCCGCGGCGCGCGCCCATGTGCTGACCGTCGGCGTCGCCAGCGCCACCTTCCTGCCCGGCAGCCGGGTGCCCGAAACCGCCTGAGGCCGGCCGGGTCCGCCCGCGCGGCCCCTTGCCGAAGGGTCGCGCCCGCCGCCCGCCCGCCGCCCCGCGCGCGCTCGCGCGCCTTTGTTCGCGCGAACAACAGTTCGCGGCGCTCCCAATGGGGCTTGCCCTGGACGCCGTATCTGGTATACGGTATAGCCAATGTCAGGGCTCGGGGCGGCACCGCCGCTCCCGCAACCGGCTGATCGACATCGCGCCCACGGACGAAGGGCGACGCCGCATCAACCCCGGACCGGCCGCGCTCCGGCCGTCCAGGGAAAACTGAAGCATCCGAAAGGGAGTGAAGAGCATTATGAGCAAGCCACTCGAGGGGATTAAGATCATCGACTTCACCCACGTGCAGGCGGGTCCCGCGTGCACGCAGTTGCTGGCTTGGTTCGGCGCCGACGTGATGAAGGTCGAGCGGCCGGGAGCCGGCGACGTGACGCGCAGCCAGCTCCGCGACATCGAGGACGCCGACGCGCTCTACTTCACGATGCTGAACAGCAACAAGCGGTCGATCACCCTCGACACCAAGACGCAGCAGGGCAAGGACGTCCTGACCAAGCTGATCAAGGAGTCGGACGTCCTCGTCGAGAACTTCGGTCCGGGCGCGCTCGACCGCATGGGCTTCACGTGGGAGCACATCAAGGAGCTGAACCCGGGCATGATCGTCGCCTCGGTGAAGGGCTTCTCCGACGGCCACCACTATGAAGACCTCAAGGTTTACGAGAACGTGGCGCAGTGCGCCGGCGGCGCCGCCTCGACCACCGGCTGGTGGGACGGCCCCCCGACCGTCAGCGCCGCCGCTCTGGGCGACAGCAACACCGGCATGCACCTGGCCATCGGCATCCTGACCGCCATCATCGGCCGCCAGAAGACCGGCAAGGGCCAGAAGGTCGCGGTGTCGATGCAGGACGCCGTGCTCAACCTCTGCCGCGTCAAGATGCGCGACCAGCAGCGCCTGGAGCGGGTCGGCTACCTCGAGGAGTATCCGCAGTACCCGCACGGCGAGTTCTCCGACGTGGTGCCGCGCGGCGGCAACGCTGGCGGTGGCGGCCAGCCGGGCTGGGTGCTGAAGTGCAAGGGCTGGGAGACCGATCCCAACGCCTACATCTACTTCACCATCCAGGGCCACGCCTGGGCGCCGATCTGCAAGGCGCTGGGCCGGGAGGAGTGGATCGAGGATCCCGCCTACAACACCGCGCGCGCCCGCCAGGACAAGATCTTCGACATTTTCGCGACGATCGAGGACTGGCTGAAGGACAAGACCAAGTACGAGGCGGTCGACATCCTGCGCAAGTTCGACATCCCGTGCTCGCCGGTCCTCTCCATGAAGGAGCTGGCCGAGTGCCCGTCGCTGCGCAAGAGCGGCTCGATCGTCGAGGTCGACCACAAGCAGCGCGGCAAGTACCTGACGGTCGGCAGCCCGATCAAGTTCTCGGACCTCAAGGTCGAGGTCACCGGCTCGCCGCTGCTCGGCGAGCACACCGACGAGATCCTGACCCAGCTCGGCTACAGCGAGGCGCAGATCGCCGAGCTGCACGCCGCCAAGGCCGTCTGATCGCGGATCGCCAGCGCACCGCCTTGCGGCGGTGATCGGCAACACCGCCCGTGGGCGGTGCGGCAAAAAGGAGACGGCGCCCGGGTTTCGGGCGCCGTTTTCCGTTGGGGTGCGGCGTCCGGCGTGACGCCGGGTTGCCGCCCCCGCCGTTCGTGGTAGCCTCTCGTGGTGCGGTGGTGTCCACCGGGAACCAGGGCGCGGCGCCGGGCGGCGCCGGCCGGCGTTCCCGTCCACAGCGGTGCACGCGGCCCCGGGGAACGCCTCCGGGGGAAACCGCCGGCCGGCGGTGGTGTTGTTCTGGCATGCCGCTCGCATGCGCCTCCGCATGGCGGCACCCGCCTCGCCTCGCCTCGCCTCTCCGCCAGCCGAGCCAATGGAGGTTCCCATGATTTCGCCGACATCGGTGAACTGGACGACGCTCACCACCTTGCGGGCCACGCCGGGGTCCGCCACCCACATGCTGCCGGCCTCGCTGATCGCCATCATCCGCACCACCAAGCTGAAGCCGATCGTCGTGCGGCCGGCGCTGGAGGAGTTGATCGAGCAGGGCTATGTGCGCGAGTACATGACCCGCTACGGGCGCGAGTACGCCCGCACCCCGCGCGGCGACGAGCGCCTGCGCGAGGTCAAGGAGTGGCTGCGCTAGCCCGCGCCGCCCGACCCGCCCGGCCGGGCGCCCCCGCGTCCCCTGGGCCGCGCCGTCCTGGCCTTCCGCGCGGCACCGGCGCCGTGCTCCTCCGCCCCTCCTCCTCCCGATCCTTCGAACAGGCACCCCGTCACGCCCGCCGGGCGCGTGAGTCCGCGGTCGCGGCGGCCCGCCCGGCGCCGTGGTACAGGCCGGCGATCAGGTCCGACTGGGTGACGATGCCGACCAGCCGTCCCTGGTCGTCGACCACCGGAACGTGGTGCAGCCCGCCGTCGGACATCGGTTCCACCAGGCCGGCGATGGGATCGTCGGCGCGCGCGGTGCGCGCCGGTGCCGACATCAGGTCGGCCGCGGTCCGGGCGGCCAGGGTCAGCCCGTCGGCCGGGGTGACGATGCCGATCACCCGCCGCTCGGCGTCCACCACCGGGACCGCCTTGATGCGGTGACGGTGCAGCAGGTCCCAGACACGGGCGGCGCGCGCCCCCGGCCCGACCGACACCACGTCGTGGGACATGATGTCGGCGCACACCACGCCGCCGGACTGGCGGCGGTGGGCGCGCCGCTCGGCGTCGCGCAGCAGCGCCTCCAGGTCGTCCGGGGCGACGTCGATGACCGCGTTATGGGCGCGCAACGCCGCCGCCAGGTCGGCCGCCGTGGGGCCGAGGCGGTCGCCCGGCGGAGGGTCGGCGGTGGCGTGGGGCACCGCCGGCGCGGCGGCCGCCGCATGCGGGTAGGCGCGCCCGGTCAGCGCGTTGTACGCCAGGGCGGCGAGCAGCAGCAGGACCGAGTTGAGGGCGACCGGGCTGGCCACGAAGGCGTAGCCCTGGGCGGCGACGGCCGGCCCACCCAGCACCGCCGTCAGAGCCACCGCGCCGCTGGGCGGGTGCAGGCAGCGCAGCGGGAACATCAGCGTGATGGCCAGGGCCACGGCGACCGCCGCGGCCAGGGTGGGGTCGGCGATCCAGCGCCCGCAGGTGACGCCGACCACGGCGGCCACCATGTTGCCGCCGAGGATCGACCAGGGCTGGGCCAGCGGGCTCGCCGGTGCGGCGAACAGCAGCACCGACGACGCCCCCATGGGCGCGATCAGCAGGGGCCATGCCTCCGCCGCGCCCAGGGTCATCCCGCTGAGCCACGCCGTCAGCGTCAGGCCGACGAGGGCGCCGATGCCGGCGCGCAGCCATTCCCGACGGTCGACGGTGGGGGGTGGCGGCAGGAACCGCCGCAGCCATGGGGTCATCGCCTCATGCCTCCGCGCAAAGGGGGGTCCCGGGCGGATCGCGCCCGACCGGAACCCTACCCGGGATGCACGGAAAAGATTTATGAGCGATGAATCTTATTGCGGGATGCGGAAAAATTGGGCATATGCCTGCCCGCGTTTTGGACATTCAGCCCGGTGCGGTTGGCCTACTGGGGTTGGCCTACTGGGGTTGGCCTACTGGGGCTGGGTGGTGCGCTGGATCGTGCCGCAGGCGATCCGCCCGCCCGAGGCGCCGGCCGGGTCGGTGCGGTAGTCGTCGGGTCCGGCGTGCAGCACCAGGGCCGTGCCGCCGTCCGGGAAGAGGGTGGCCTGCCCGGTGCCCAGGCTGATGCCGGAGGTCAGGATGTCGGCGTCGCCCTGGCCGTCGGTGCCGGCGACGATGTTCGGCAGGTCGCCGGCGTGCCGCCCCTGGGGCCGCATGAAGCCGTGCTCCTCGCCCCCGGGGTTGTAGTGGCCGCCGGCCGTTTTGAAGTCGGGCGGCTCGCAGGCGCCGTTCTCGTGGATGTGCAGGCCGTGGGCACCCGGCGGCACGTTCTTCAGGCGCACCTGGATCAGCACCCCGGCGGGCGTTTCGACGAAGGCGGCGCTGCCCATGGCGGCGCCGTCGGAACCCGTCAGGGTGGCGGTGGCCAGCGCCTGGCCGGCCGGGGCCTCGGGCAGGCCGCCGGCCGCCGGGGCGGTCTGGGCCGCCGCGCCGCCGGCCGCCAGCCCGGCGCACAGAACGCCGGCCAGGACGGCGGGGACTCGGATCAGCGAGGTCGTGGTCATGGACTCCTCCCGGTGGTGACGTGGGACGCGCTGGGGCGTCCCTGCGGAAACGGCCGGGGGGCGCCGGGGTTGCGCCGCCGCCGCGTATTTTCCCGTCGCGGCGCCCGGTTTTCCGGGGTGGTCCGCGGCGCCAGCGGCACCTTTGGCGCGCTGGCGTGTTCCACATCGCAGCGGAACCGAGAGCGGGAGAGGATTGAGATGGTTGCTACCCTGCGCCTGTCCCTGGTGGCGGCGATGGCGGCGCTGGCGCTGGTCGGGGTGACCGCGGCTCCGGACGCCGCGGCGGAGACCACGGCGGAACCGGACGGCAGCGGCTTCACGGTGTCGGTCATCGGCGCCAAGGACGGCATGGCGCCCGAGGCCTTCGCCGACGCCGTCGTCAAGGCCCTGCCGGAGGCGTTGCGCGATCCCGAACGCAACTTCACCGCCGACGAGACCTTCGACGCAGCCCGCGACTACCGGCTGGTGATCGCCTTCCACGACGCCGAGGCCAACGTCACGCCCGACCTGTGCCGGCCGGACACCGAGGCGGCCCGGACCGCCGAGCGGGCCGACGCCGATTTCGAGAACATGGCCTCCACCGTCGGTGTGGCCGCGGCGCTGTGCGAGGGCGACCGGCCGCTCAGCACCAGCGCCAACCGCTCGGTCGGGCGGCTCCAGCCGGAGGACCTGTCGTTCGGGTTCCTGGTCGCCGACACCGTGAAGGACCTGTTCCCCGACGGCTTCGCCGTGCTGCCGCGCGGCCGTGGCGACACCGACCGCACCTTCGGCAGCACCGTGGGCACCGACACGGCGCGGTGACGGCACGGGCGCGGGTCAGTCCGTGCCGCCGGGCCCGTACGCCGTGGCCCAGCCCCAGGCGCCGGCGCCGTAGCCCCGGGCGGCGACCCGCGCCTCCAGGATCGACGCGACGACCGGGGCGTCGCCGGCCAGCAGCGCCTTGGTGGCGCAGAATTCCGCGCACAGGGGCAGCTTGCCCTCGCCCAGGCGGTCGCGCCCGTAGAGGCGTTGCGCCCGGGCCGGATCGACGGGCGGCGACGGCGCCCGCGCCGGCGGGCCGCCGTGGCAGTAGGTGCATTTGTCCATGGCGCCGCGCGCCCCGAAGTCGCCGGTGCGGGGAAACCGCGGGGCCCCGAACGGGCAGGCGGGCAGGCAGTAGCCGCAGCCGGTGCAGCGCTCCTTGTCGTGGAGCACCACGCCGTCCGCCGTGACCTGGATGCAGCCGGTCGGGCAGACGGCGGCGCAGGGCGGATCGGTGCAGTGCAGACACGACAGGGACAGCGACCGCTCCCCCGGCTGGCCGTCCTTCAGCGTCACCACGCGGCGCCGGGTGACGCCCCAGGGCAGGTCGTGCTCGTTCTTGCAGGCGACGACGCAGGCGTTGCACTCGATGCAGCGGTCGCTGTCGCAGGCGAGGACCAGGCGGGTCATGGCCGGTCCTCTCACCCGCCGGTGCGGTGCATGGCGCGGCGCCGTGGCGCGCCGGCGTCGGCGAAATCGTGTCCCCGCGGCTTGGCGCCGATTGCGCCGCGCACCGCCGCGGCGAGGGTGGCGTCGTCGGCGCCGGCCCGCAGCACCGCGCGCAGGTCGACCGCACCGCGCTGGCCGAGGCAGGGGCAGAGCTGCCCGTTGCAGGTCAGCCGCACCCGGTTGCACCCCTCGCAGAAGCCGTGGGTGAGCGGCGTGATGAAGCCGATCCGTCCCCCGGTCTCGGCCACGGTGGCGTAGCGGGCCGGGCCGCCGGTGCGGTGGGCGCTGTCGGTGAGGGTCCAGCGCGTCTCCAGGTCGCGGCGCAGGCGGGTCAGGGGAAGGTAATGGGCGTCGTGGCGCACGCCGTCCATGGGCATGACCTCGATGAAGGTGAGGTCATAGCCACGGTCGCCGCACCAGGCGACGAGGGTGTGGACCTCGTCGTCGTTCACGCCCTTCAGGGCCACCGTGTTGATCTTGATCGCCAGCCCGGCGGCGGCGGCGGCGGCGATCCCCTCCAGCACCTTGGGCAGCCTGCCCCAGCGGGTGATGGCGGCGAATTTGTGGGGATCGAGGGTGTCCAGCGAGACGTTGATCCGCCGCACCCCGGCGGCGGCCAGCCCGGCGGCGTGCTTGAACAGCATCGCGCCGTTGGTGGTCAGGGTCAGCTCGTCCAGGGCGCCGGCGCCGATGTGGCGTGACAGGGCGCGCACCAGCTCCATGACGCCCGGACGCACCAGCGGCTCGCCGCCGGTGAGGCGCAGCGTGCGCACCCCCTGGGCCACGAAGGCGCTGCACAGCCGGTCGGTCTCCTCCAGGCTCAGCACCTCGCGGCGCGGCAGGAACTCCACGGCCTCGGCCATGCAGTAGAAGCAGCGGAAATTGCAGCGGTCGGTCAGCGACACCCGCAGATAGGTGACGGCCCGGCCGAAGCCGTCGACCAGGGACGGTGGCGTGGCCGTGGCCATGGCGTGGGGTGTGTCGGTCATGGCGCTCCGTCCCGGTCGGAAGAAGGCGGAAGGTCCCGGCCCGCCTCAGCGGGTGGCGATGGAGCCGGCGGCATCGAGGCCGACGGTCATGGTGATGCCCGCACGCTCGACGGTGGCGGTCCAGATGCCGTCGTCGCCGAGGGTCAGCTCGGCGATGCTGGACAGGCCGGCGCGCAGCAGCCAGCGGCGGGCCTGCGCCTCGGTGAAGGCGGTGGGCCCCGCCACCAGGGGTGCGGCGTCGACGCGCGGCGGGTTGGCCGGGTCGAACTCCGGCAGGGACACCGACTGGGCGGCGGCCGGTGCCGCCAGCGGCAGGGCCACCAGCAGGGCGGCGAACAGGGTACGGATCATGGCGTGGCTCCCGGTGGTGGGGGCTTGCGGAGGAGTACCCCGCCGCCGACGGCCGGGGGGCGGACGGCGGCGGGGCGGGACGGGTCAGGCGGCGCTGGCCGGGGCCTCGAACACGGCGACCTTGGGCGCGTCGCCGGCGTGCTTCTCCACCTCCACCAGGCAGGTGTGGGCCGAGGTCGCCTGGGCGAGCCGCGAGGTGCCAACGTCGATCGTCAGCACGTTGGGATCGCCGTTCCGGCACAGGGTGTTGGGGTCCGACACGTCCGTCGGGTCGTACCAGGCGCCCTCCTGCAACTGGATGACGCCGGGCCGCACGTCGTTGCTGACCACGGCGCCGGCCAGGCACTGGCCGCGTCCGTTGAACACCCGCACCACGTCGCCGCTGGCGATGCCGCGGGCCGCCGCGTCCTGGGTGTTGATCAGGCACGGCTCGCGCCCGGCCACCTCGTAGATCGCCCGCACCCGGGTGCCGTTGAGCTGGGAGTGCATGCGGTGGGTCGGGTGGTTGGAGTTGAGATGCAGCGGATACGGCTTGTCGGCCTGCCCCAGCCACTCCACCGGCTCCAGCCACGAGGCGTGCGGCGGGCAGTCGTCGTAGCCCATCTTCTCGATCGCCTTGGAGTAGATCTCGATCTTGCCGGTCGCCGTCGGCAGCATGTTGAGGATGGGGTCGTCGCGGAAGTCGGCGTACTTCACCCAGCGCTTGTTCTTCTCCGGCGTCTCGAACGCGACGATGCCCTTGTCCCAGAAGGCGTCGAAGTCGGGCAGGGTGACCGTCTTCTTGGCGTCGGCGGTCTTCTTGGCCGCGGCGTAGACGTCGCGGACCAGGTCCATCTCGCTCTTGCCGTCGGTGAAGGCCTGGCCGACGCCGAGGCGCTCCGCCAGGTCGCTGAAGATGGCGTAGTCGGTGCGGGATTCGAACACCGGCTCGACCAGCTTCTTCATGGCGACGTAGGCGCGCTTGGAGATGGTGCCGACCATCTCGATGTCGTCGCGCTCCGCCGTGGTCGCGGCGGGCAGCACGATGTCGGCGAAGCGGGCCGAGGCGGTCCACTGGAAGTCCTGGACGACCACCGTCTCGAACTTCTTCCAGGCCTGGCGCATGCGGTTGCGGTCCTGGTGGTGGTGGAACGGGTTGCCGCCGACCCAGTAGGTCATCTTGACATCGGGGTAGAGGTGGGTGCCGCCGTTGTGCTCATAGGGCTGGCCGGGCTTCTCCAGCATGTCGACGATGCGGGCCACCGGGATCACCTGGGCGCCCTTCTCCGCCGGCCACGGCTTGGTCTCCGTGCGCGTGCCGCCGGACAGGCTGGGGGCCAGCGCCGGCGCCCCGCTGGACGGCGAGCCCTGGCTGTAGAGGTGGTAGTTCTGGCAGAAACCACCGCCGGGCAGACCGATCTGGCCGACCATCGCCGCCAGGGTGACGAAGGCCCACGGCCACTGCTCGCCATGGTGCTGGCGCTGGCAGCTCCAGCCGCTGACCAGCATGGTGCGGTCGGCGACGAACCGGCGGGCGAGGGCGCGGATGACGTCGGCCGGGATCTCGGTGATCGCGGCGGCCCACTCCGCGGTCTTCTCCACCTTGTCCCAGCCGGTGCCGCGCAGGTAGTCGGCGAAGGTCTCGAAGCCGTAGGTGTAAGTGTCGAGGAACTCGGCGTCGTGCAGGTTCTCGGTCAGCAGGGTGTGGCAGATGCCCAAGGCCAGGGCGACGTCGGTGCCCGGGCGGATGGCCAGCCACTCGCCGTCCAGGGCCTTGCAGGCGTCGAGGTGCAGCGGGTCGATGAAGATGGCCTTGATGCCGGCCTTCTTCATGTCCTCGAACCACTTGTACTCCTCGTGGTCGGGCAGGGCGAAGGCGATCTGGTTGGTCTTGAACGGGTCCGAGCCCCAGAACACGATCAGCTTGGTGTTCTCCACCACCGAGGCGTAGGTGGTCTGCGGGCCGGCGGCGTCGATCGAGCCGACGACGTAGGGCATGATCCCTTCCAGCGCCGCCTTGGAGTAGTTGGAGGAGCTGCGCACCGCCCCGCCGCACAGGTTCATCAGCCGGGTCAGCATGATCTGCGGGTTGCCGATCTGGCCCGAGCTGCGCCAGCCGTAGCTGCCGGCGTAGACCGCCCACGGCCCCTCGTCCTTCTGCAGCCGGGCGATCTCGTCGGACACCAGCTCCAGCGCCTTGTCCCAGCTCACCCGCACGAAGTCGCCGGCGCCGCGGCTGTCGCGCTCGGCCTTGGGACCGTTCTCCAGATAGGCGCGGCGCACCATGGGATAGCGGATGCGGCTGGGCGAGTAGACGACGTCCTGCACCCCGTCCAGCGCCTTGTTGGGATGGAAGTCGCCCTCCCACGGCCGCAGGGCGGTGAAGCGGCCCTGGTCGACGGTGGCGTAGAAGGCGCCCCAGTGGGAGCCGGTGAGGATCTCCCGCGGGCCTTCGGCCGCCAGCGCCCGCACGGCGCCGGCCGGCAGCAGGGCGCCGGCGGCGCCGATCGCGGCGAGCGATGAGGTGGCGCTGAGAAAGCGCCGGCGTGACAACGCGATGGTGTCGAACATCCTGTGGGTCTCCTTCTTGGGGTGCGGAGCGCCTGCCGGTGCGTGCCCGGCCCCCCCGCGTGGGCGCGGCCCGGCCGCGCCGTTCTGGTCAGGTCTGGTCAGGTCGGATCGGGCGAGGCGGTGGCCGTCAGGTCGAGCAGCCGGATCAGCAGCCCGGCCACCTCGGCGTAGAAGCCGACGGGGTCGTGGGCGCGGCAGGCCGCGGCGAAGGCGGGGGCCCAGCGGCCGAGGCGGGCCAGCAGGGCGGCGGCGACCGCCGGCTCGCCCGGCGCCCCGGCCGCGCCGCGCAGCAGGGCGTCCTCCAGCAGCGCCAGCTCGATCGCCAGGTGGTCGGGCGGTTCGCCGAACCCGGCGGCGATGGCGCGGCCCTGCCGGTTCAACAGGGCCGCCATCTCCGCGGCCGGCTCCTGGAACAGGCGGCCGGAGCCGCGGTGGGCGGATTCGTAGGGCGCCGCGGTCAGCCGGCCGCCGGCACCGAGAAAGAGGTCGCAGTAGCTGCGGTTCAGCCGTGACACCGCGGCGTCGGTGCCGCCCAGCCCCCGCACGATCGCCGCCGCGGCCTCCGCCCCCGTCCGCAGGGCCGGGATGCCGGCCAGCGGGGCGAGCGGGCCATGCTCCACCGGCCGGGCCAGCGCCACCACGTCGGGACGGTCCAGCGGCGCGCCGAACAGCGCGGCCAGGGTGCCCAGGGCCGGCGGCAACGCCCGGGCGAGGGCCGGCGGCAGGGTGGTGACGGACGGGTCGACGAGGGTGGTGGTCATGGCGGCGGACCTGTCATGGGACGCGGGCGGGACGCGGGTGAGTCGGGTCGGGGGAGGCCATGGGCTCACGAGCCGTGGGCGACCATGTCCTTGGCGTGGAGCTGGTAGTAGGTCTGGAGGAAGCGGACGTCCTCGGCGGTCAGCGCGGTGCCGTCCTTCATGTCCTTGATGATCCCCATCCACTGGTTGGCCGGGTAATGGCTGGCCTGGGGCAGGCCGTGGCAGGCGCCGCACGCCGCACTGGCCATCTCCGCGCCGTAGTCCATGAGGCCGGCCCGGTCGGCGGTGAAGGCGGCGCCCCGCACCCAGCCGGTGACGCGGCCGGGCTGCCAGCTCAGCTCGGTGTCGGGGTCGATGGTGGCCTCGCCCAGCGCCACGGTCTCGGCCATGGTGGCGGACATGCTGACCTCGAAGATGCGCCGGCCCTGGGCGGCCACCAGCAGGCGCTCGACCCCCTCCTGCACCCAGCCGCCGACCTCGACCTTCAGCAGGTCGCCGTCACGCTCCAGCACGGTGACCGGGGTGAGCGGGAAGACGCTGCCGTCGCCCTTGGTGGCGTCGGCCTCGGGCTTCTCGGCGTGGATCGCCGCGGTCTCCACGGCGTAGAGGGTGTCGGCGCCGCTGCCCTTGGCGGCGGCCGCCGCCGCCTTGATGCCGGCGATCATGGTGCGGTAGCCGCTGGCCATGTCCGGCAGCTTGTGGGCGATGCCCTTGTGGCAGGCGATGCAGGTCTCGCCGTTGGCGAAGCCCTTCTGCATGCGCTCCGCCGCCTTGGGGCTCTGCTTGTGGACATCCATCGCCGCCTGGGTGTGGCAGGACCGGCATTCGCGGCTGTCGGTGGCCTCCATCTTCGCCCACACCCGCTTGGCGAGGGTCAGCCGGTGCTGCTCGAACTTCTCCGGGGTGTCGATGGTGCCCAGCAGGGTGTGCCAGACGTCCTTGGCGGCCATGGCCTTGGCCACCATCTTCGGGCCGAAGGCCTTGGGCACGTGGCAGTCGGCGCACACCGCGCGCACGCCCGAGGCGTTGGCGAAGTGGGGCGACGCCGTGTACTCCTGGTACACGGTGTCGCGCATGGAGTGGCAGGAGATGCAGAACTCCAGGGAGTTCGTCTTCTCCAGCACCGTCGAAAAGGCGCCCCATCCGGCCAGCGCCACACCGGCGGAGAGGACGGCGGCACCCGCCACCGTTCCCAGTCCCACCGGCTTCTTCAGCCATTGCCGCAGTCTCGCCAGCCGGGCACGCATGGCCGTCCTCCTGTTCCACACACCACATCGGGCTTTCCGGAACAGGGGTATGCCCCTAGTGTGAACGTGGTTTCGGCCGGTTGCGAACAGGGTGTTAACAGGACGATGTGTCGCAGGGCGCGTCCTGGAGGTGAGATGAGCACGAACAGCCACCTCGTCGTCGTCGACGACGAACCGGTCATACGGGAGACGCTGGCGGCCTATCTGGAGCGCGAGGGGTTCCGGGTCAGCACCGCGCCGGACGCCGACGGGCTGCGCGCCCTGCTGCGGCGCGACCCCGCCGACCTCGTCCTGTTGGACATCCGCCTGCCCGGCGAGGACGGGCTGGCGGTGATGCGGGAGCTGCGCGCGCGCTCCGACCTGCCGGTGATCCTGGTGACCGGGCGCACCGAGGAGATCGACCGGGTGCTGGGCCTGGAGCTGGGCGCCGACGACTACGTGACCAAGCCGTTCTCGCAGCGCGAGCTGCTGGCCCGCGTGCGCACCGTGCTGCGGCGGTCCGGCGAGGGCGGGCGGGGCGGGTCCGGGACCGCGGCCACGGTGCGGCGCTTTGCCGGCTGGAGCTTCGACCTGGAGCAGCGCGCCCTGCACTCACCCGACGGCGCGGAGGTGCGGCTGACCCGCGGCGAGTACGAGGTGCTGGCCGCCCTGCTGCGCCACCCCGGCAACGTGCTGACGCGCGACGTCCTGCTCGACGTCATCCCCCACCGCGATGCCGCGCCCAACGACCGCACCGTGGACGTGCTGATCGCCCGCCTGCGCCGGAAAATCGAGTGCGATCCCGGCGAGCCCCGCCTGATCGTCACGGAACACGGGGTGGGCTACCGCTTCGCCGGCACCGGGCGCTGACCACCCCGGCCCAGGCCCGCCGCACCCCGGCCACGGCCGCGCGTGACGCCGCGGCCACGGGCGCGACCGCGGCGCGGACGGCGGCTGCGTCGCCGGACCGGGCGGCCCGCTCCGCTGCCTCCGCCAGCCGGGCCAGCCGGTGCAGACCGAGCTGGGCGGCCGCCCCCTTCAGGCGGTGGGCGGCACCGCCGGCGCCGTCGGCGTCGCCGGCCGCGGCCGCGCGGGCCATGGTGTCGACCAGCTCCGGCGCGCCGCCCGCGAACAGCTCGACGATCCGCGCCGTCCGCTCCTCGCCCAGGTCGAGGGCGCGCTGGGCCAGGAGCGAGCGCCGGTCGCCGGGATCGGGCGGCAGGGCGTCGGCGTCCGCCCCGATCGCGTCGGCCAGCACCCGCAGCAGGTCGAGGCGGCGGAACGGCTTGTGGAGGACCGCGGTCATGCCGGCGGCGCGGCAGTCCTCCGCGCGCTGCGGCCCGGCGTCGGCGGTGAGGGCGATGATCGGGACCGCGCAGCGGGTGGCGTGGGGCAGCGCGCGCACCCGCCGCGCCAGGGCGAGGCCGTCCAGCCCGGGCATCGCCAGGTCGGTCATCACCACGTCGTAGTCGTGGGCGGCGGCCAGAGCGGCGGCGGCGGCGCCGTCGCCGGCGTGGGTCACGGCGTGGCCCAGGCCGCCCAGCATGCCGGTGACCACCGCCGCGTTGACCGCGTTGTCCTCGGCCAGCAGGATGCTCAAGGGCGGCAGCGCGGCTGTGAAGGCGGCGGCGGCGGGCACGGCGGCGGGGGCGGCCGGGCCGGCCAGCGGGAACGCCAGGGCGGCGGTGAAGGTGCTGCCGGTGCCGGGGGCGCTCTCCACCGACAGGCGACCGCCCATGGCGTCGACGATGCGCTTGCAGATCGCCAGCCCCAGCCCGGTGCCGCCGTACCGGCGGGTGATCGAGGAATCGCTCTGGGTGAAGGGGTCGAACAGGGTGGGCAGGGCGTCGGCCGCGATGCCGATGCCGGTGTCGCGCACGCTGAACTCCAGCCACACCGGCGCCGCCGCGCGATCGGGTCGGCGGCGCACGGCGAGCTCGATGCCCCCCTGGTGGGTGAACTTCACGGCGTTTCCGGCGAGATTCAGCAGCACCTGGCCGAGCTTCCCGGGGTCGCCCAGCAGGCCGGGGGGCAGGGACGGGGCGTCGCACCGGAAGCTCAGGCCCTTGGCGGCGGCCTGGGGCGCGACGGTCGCGGCGATCGTCCGCAGCACCGCGTGCGGATCGAACCGGATCGTTTCCAGCGTCATCCGCCCCGCCTCGATCTTGGCGTAGTCGAGCACGTCGTTCAGGGTCTGCAGCAGCAGGCCGCCGGAGCCGCTGATGCCGTCGAGCCAGCGCCGCTGCTGCGCGCTCAACGGGCTGTCGCCCAGCAGTTGCGCCATGCCGAGGATGCCGTTGAGCGGGGTCCGCACCTCGTGGCCGATGGTCGCCAGGAAGGCGGTCTTGGCCTCGCTGACCTCGGTGGCCCGGGCGAGCTCGGCGGTGCGCGCGCGGTCGAGCAGGGCGCGCAGGCGTTCGGTCTCCAGCGCCCGCCGGCGCAGGTCCTCCAGGGCGCCGGCCATGGCCCCGAGCTCGTCGTCGCGGGGCATGGCGGGGACCGGGCCGGCCAAGTCGCGGCGCGACAGCCGGCCGATGGTGTCGGCCAGGGTGCGCATCGGCCGCGACAGGCGCCGCCGCACGGTGCGCAGCGAGAGGCCGCCCAGCAGCAGGCTGGCCGCCGCCAGCGCCACCATGCCCGCCAGCACGAGGGTGGCGCGCCCCTTCAGGGCCTCGGCGCGCGCCACCGCCAGGTCGAGGGCGTGGTTGCCGAGGTCGAGGATCGGACCGTACGCGGCGGTGCACAGGCGCGACCATTGGGCCGGGGGCAGCGCCGGCCCGGCCGATCCGTCCAGGCCGTAGACGATGGCGTCCATGCGCGCCTGGGCGCGGGCCGTGACCGCCCGCCCCAGCCGGGCGTCGTCGCGCAGGCGCGCCGGCGCGCCGGGGCGGCCGAGACTCTCCTCCAGCGCCGCCCACTGCGCCGCGTACACGCCCACCCAGGCCCGCCAGGCCGCCAGCTTGGCGCGGCCGAGGGGCGTGTTGCGCTGCACCTCCGGCCGCAGCGCCGAGCATTGCCGGCCGAAATGGTCGCGGATGAGGAAGGCGGCGTGGCGGACCTGGACCAGTTCGGCGAGCTGCGGGTCGAGCATGCGCACGGTGTTCGCCACCATCGTCGAGGCGTCGCGCAGGTGTTCCACCAGGGCGTACATGGCCATCAGCCAGGGTTCGGCCGCCGCCATGTCGCGCCGCTCCAGCGGCTGGTCGAGCAGCGCCGCCACCAGCGTGCGGTGGCGCCGCAGATCGCCGTAGGACGCGGCGGCGGCGGCCAGGGCCTCGGCCCGGCCGGGCATCGCCAGTCCGGCGAGGGCGTCCACGGCCTCGGCGTACAGGTCGTCCACCCGCCGGTCGGAGGCGGCGACCGCGCGGGCGGGATCGGCGTCGGACAGGACGGCGACCCCGGCCACGCCGTTCTCGTAGCGAATTCCGGCCATGGCCCGGAAGAGGATGCGGTCGGCGCGGGCCAGGGCGACCGTGCGCTCGGCGGCGGCCACGGTCAGCGCCTCCTGGCCCGCCAGGGCGAAGGTGATGGCGATCAGCGCCGAGATGGACGCCCACTGCAGCGCGAGGATCAGCCTCGCCAACGACCCCCTGAACACCCCCGGCCCCCGCGCCCGCCGTCCCAACGCCCCAGTATCCGCCGCGGCGGCGGCGGCGACCAGTGCCGCCGGCGGGGGGCAGACGGGCGCCGCGCGGGCGGGCGGTTCAGGCGGAGCGGCGCGCCGTCTCCCCGTCGAGGTCGAGGAAGCCGCCGGACTGGCGCTGCCACAGCCGGGCGTAGAGGCCGCCGCGGGCCACCAGCTCGTGGTGGCTGCCCTCCTCGACGATGTGGCCGCGGTCCATCACCACCAGGCGGTCCATGGCGGCGATGGTCGACAGGCGGTGGGCGATGGCGATCACCGTCTTGCCCCGCATCAGGGCGGCGAGCTGGCCCTGGATCGCCGCCTCCACCTCCGAATCCAGCGCCGAGGTGGCCTCGTCGAGGATCAGCAGGGGGGCGTCCTTGAGGATCACCCGGGCGATGGCGATGCGCTGGCGCTGTCCGCCCGACAGCTTCACCCCCCGTTCGCCCACCAGCACCTGGTAGCCGCGCCGCCCCTGCGGGTCGTGCAGGTCGGCGATGAAGCCGGCGGCCTCGGCCAGTTCGGCGGCGCGCGCCATCTCGGCGTCGCCGGCCTCGGGGCGGCCGTAGCGGATGTTGTCGGCGATCGAGCGGTGCAGCAGGGCGGTATCCTGGGTCACCATGCCGATGTGGGCGCGCAGGCTGGTCTGGGTGACGCCGGCGATGTCCTGGCCGTCGATCAGGATGCGCCCGCCCTCCAGGTCGTGGAAGCGCAGCAGCAGGTTGACCAGGGTCGACTTGCCGGCGCCGGAGCGGCCGACCAGCCCGACCTTCTCGCCGGGCGCGATGTCCAGGCTGAGGTCGTCGATGACGCCGCCGGCCTTGCCGTAGTGGAAGCGCACGTTCTCGAAGCGGATGGCGCCGCGCGGCACCGCGAGATCGGCGGCCGCGGCGGCGTCGGTCACCGCGTGGGGCCGGGCGATGGTCTCCATGCCGTTCTGCACCGTGCCGACGTTCTCGAACAGCGCGGTCACCGTGCGCAGGATCCAGTTGGACATCTGGGTCAGCCGCACGATCAGCCCGGTGGTCATGGCGATGGCCCCGGTGCCGACGGCGCCGGTCAACCAGAGGTGCACGGTCAGCCCGACCGTTGCCACCAGCAGCACGCCGTTGATCACCGTCAGGGTCACCGTCATGTCGAAGATCGCCCGGGTCAGCGCGCGGTAGGTCGCGAGGTGGCGGCTCAGGCCGCTGTGGACGAAGGCGTCCTCGCGCTCGGCGTGGGCGAACAGCTTGACCGAGAGGATGTTGGTGTAGCTGTCGACGACCCGCCCCGACAGCGCCGAGGTCGCCTCCGACAGGGCCGCCGACTTGCCGCGCACCGGCGGCACCATGACCGCGATCACCGCGGCGTACGCCACCACCCAGGCCAGCACCGGCAGCACCAGGCGCCAGTCCAGCCCGCCCAGCAGCACCAGGGTGCCGGCCAGGAAGGTCACCAGGAACCACACCCCGTCGATCACGTTGACGACGGATTCGCGCACCGCCGGGCCGGTCTGCATGACCTTCTGGGCGACCCGGCCGGCGAAGTCGTTCTGGAAGAAGGACAGGCTCTGGCGCAGCACCCAGCGGTAGTTGCGCCAGCGGATCTCGTCGGTCAGCGCTGGCACCACGGCGAGGTTGATCAGCCCGCGCGACAGGACCACCAGCACCGGCCGGACCACCAGCGCGAACAGCGCCATCCCCGCGAGCGCCCAGCCGTATGTCTCCAGGAAGGTCTCCCGCTGCGCCGTGGTCATCCAGTCGACCAGCCAGCCCAGGAAGGCGTACAGGGCGAGCTCCGACAGGGAGGCCAGGCCGGCCACCGCCAGGGTGACCACCAGCAGGCCGCGGATCGGCTGCAGGAAGTGGCGGTAGAAGGCGGCGGTCCCGGCGGGCGGGCGGACCACCGCCGAGGGGGCCAGGGCGGTGAACAGGCGTTCGAAGACTGCGTGCATGGAGCGTACCGGGCGGGCTGCGGGCGGCGAAGGCGCCGGACGGCGCCCCGCCGGCAACGCGCCGGACGGTGCGATGGGTCCCGCCGCCTACCGATAGGACATGGTGCCGGGCAGCCACAGGGCAATGGACGGCACCGCGAGCACCAGCGCCAGCCCCAGCAGCATCAGCACCACATAGGGGGCGGCACCGCGCACCACCTGGGCCAGCGGGGCCCGGGTGATCGCCTTGATGGTGAAGAGGTTCATGCCCACCGGCGGGGTGATCAGGGCGAGCTCCAGGTTGATGACCAGCAGGATGCCGTACCAGATCGGGTGGATGTCGAGGTGGCCCAGCACCGGCAGCACCACCGGCGTGGTGATCAGGATGATCGAGATGGTCTCCAGGAACATGCCCAGCACGAAGATCAGCGCCATCATCGCCACCAGGAACTCGAGCGGGCCGAACCCCAGCCCGGTGACCAGGGCGACGATCTCCTGGGGGATGCGCATCTTGGTCAGCACGTGCCCGAACACCCCGGCCGCCGCCAGGATCATGAACAGCATGGACGAGGTGCGCGCCGCGTCCACCGCGGAGTGCCAGAGGTCGCGCGGCCCGAAGCCGCGGTAGGCCAGCGCCGCCACCAGCAGCGCCGCCAGCGCGCCGACCCCGGCCGCCTCGGTGGCGGTGAACACGCCGAGGTACATGCCCCCCAGCACCAGCACCGGCAGGCCCAGCGCCCACACCGAGCGGCGCAGCGCCGCGGCGGCCTCCGCCAGGCTCGGCGCCGGCAGCCGCCGCACCGTGCCGGAGCGCCCGGCGGTGGCCATGGACCAGCCGGCGAAGACGGCGGCGAACAGCAGGCCCGGCACCACCCCGGCCATGAACAGCCCGCCGATCGAGGTGTCGGAGATCACGCCGTAGAGCACCAGCGGCCCCGAGGGCGGGATCAGGATGCCCAGGGTGCCGCCCGCCGCCACCGCGCCGTAGGCGGCGTGGGGGGCGTAGCCGTAGCGGATCATCTGCGGGATGGCGACCGAGCCGATGGTCAGCGCGGTGGCGACGCTGGACCCGGAGATGGCGGCGAAGATGGTGCACGCGGCCACCGTCGCCACCCCCAGCCCGCCCGGCAGATGGCGGGTCAGGGTGTGGGCGGTGCCGTAGAGGTCGTCGACCACCTTGCCGCGGATCATGATGTGGGCCATCAGGGTGAACAGGGGGATGGCCACCAGCAGGTAGCGGTTCAGCTCGCCGAACACGATCTCGGCCAGCGCCCCCATGTCGCCCTCGGTGAGCAGCATCAGCCCGGTGGCGAACAGCCCGAGGCCGGTGAAGATGGGCAGGCCGGTGAACAGCAGGAGCACGACACCGGCGAGGATCAGGAGGAACGTCATGGCCGCGCCCCCCCGCCGCCATCCGCGCCGCCATCCGCGCCACCGTCCGGGCCGCCGTCCGGGCCGCCGCCGGGGGCGGACTCGGGCGCGTCGACGGGCGGCCGCCCCACCGCCATGCGGGCCAGCCCGGCGATGGCGGCCAGCGCCAGCAGGGCGCCGCCCAGCGGCACCAGGGCCTGGGGCAGGTGCATGGGCATCTCCAGGTAGCCGGTGGAGACGATCCCCAGCATGCGGGTGAAGGCCACGGTCTCCCACCCATCCACCACCAGCGCCACGCCGGCCGCCAGCACCGACACCATGCCCAGCGCGGCGGTGGCGCGCCGGCCCCGCGGCCCGAGGCGCTCGGTCACCACGTCCACCGCGATGTGCTCGCCGCGGCGCAGGGCGTCGGCGGCGCCCAGCATGACCACGGCGACCAGCAGGTAGCCGACCAGCTCGTCGGTCCACGGGACGGGCGCGTTGAAGGCGTAGCGCATGACCACCGCCCAGGAGACCAGGGCCAGCGAGGCCAGCAGGCCCAGCGCGGCGAGGGCCATGGCGGCGCCGCTGACCACCGCGGCCAGGCCGTCGACGAGGGCGGCCGCGCGACGGGCGGCCGGAGAGGGGGTGCGGGTCATGGGATGTCCGGCAGGGCGCCCCGCCCCCGGCGACCGGGGGCGGGGCGGGCGCGAGCTTACAGCTTGTCGACCAGTTCGATGATGGCCGCGGCGTCGTCGGAGGCCTTCTTGAAGGCGTCCATGACCGGCTTCTGCATGGCCGCCTCGAAGGCCTTGGCCTCCTCGGGCCCATGGACGTGGACCTGCATGCCCTCGGCCTTGAGGCCGGCGATGGCGTCGTCGGCGGTCTTCTCGGTCAGGGGGATGGCGTCGCGCTCGGCCTTGGCCGCGGCCTCGGCGATCGCCGTGCGCGTCTCGGCGGGCAGGCCATCCCACCAGGCGGGGTTGACGTACATGTGGAAGTAGACGCTGAAGAACGGCGTCACCGTCGCGTATTTCTGGACCTCGTAGTACTTGCGGCTGTAGGCGGCGGAGACGTCGGTGAGCCCGGCGTCGATCACCCCGGTCTGCAGCGCCTGGTAGACCTCCGAGCCGGGCATGGCGGCCGGCGCGGCGCCGACCGCGGTCAGCGCGTTGTCCACCAGCTTGTTCAGGCCGCGGATCTTGACGCCCTCGAAATCGGCGGGCGTCACCAGCGGCCGGGTGCTGGAGGTGAAGGCGCTCTGCCGCGTCGTGTAGAACCAGGCGACGTTCCGCACCCCCTTGTCCAGCAGCTTCTTCTCCAGGAACCGCGCGGCCTCGGAGCCGGGGAAGGCCTCGATGCGCTTCAGGTCCGTGAAGTAGTAGGGCAGGGTGACGACGTTCATCTCGGGGATGGTGTTGCCCCACTGGAAGTTGACGGCCAGCGCCGCCTCGACCTGGCCGCGGGCCACCGCGGGGTGGTTCTGTTCCGGCTTGTAGGCCTGGGACGAACCGAAGATCTGCACGTCGACGGCGTTGCCGGTGCGCTGCTCGACGTCGGCGGCGAACTGTTCGACGAGCTGGGCGATGTGGTGGGCCGGCGGCAGCTGGTGGCTGATGCGCATGACCACGGGGTCGGCGGCCAGCGCCGTGCCGGCGCTTCCGGCAAGCAGGCCGGCGAGCGCAGCGGCGGCCAGAGGTGTCGTTTTCATGGGCGTCCCTCCCTTCAGGGTCGGTTTGTTTGGATGGCTCACTCGGCCGCGGTGCGGGTGCTGGCGAAGTCGGCGTAGGCCTGTTCGCGCCGGCGCTGCTCGGGCAGGCCGATGAAGGCGTTGAAGGTGTCGAAATCGACCATGCCGTCGCGCACCGCGGTGGTGGTGCCGCTCTCCACCAGCTCGCGCATCAGGCGGCTGACGGCGTGGGTGATGGTGTAGGTTGTGGCGCAGGGGTAGACCGAGACGGCGAAGCCGATCTCCTGCAGCTCCGCCGGGGTCAGCACCGGGGTCAGGCCGCCCTCGATGTTGTTGGCCATGCCCGGGGCGTTCACCTCCCGGCAGATGCGGCGCATCTGCGCGACGTCGCGCGGCGCCTCCACGAACACCATGTCGGCGCCGATGGAGCGGTAGAGCTGGCCGCGGGCGATGGCGTCGTCGATGCCGTTGACCGCCAGCGCGTCGGTGCGCGCCATGATCACCAGGTCGGGGTCGGTGCGGGCGTCCAGCGCCGCCTTCAGCTTGGCGACGAACTCCTCGGGCGGGACCACCGCCTTGCCGGCCATGTGGCCGCAGCGCTTGGGGAACACCTGGTCCTCGATGAACAGGCCGGCGACTCCGGCGCGCTCGTAGGCGCGCACGGTGCGGGCGACGTTGGTGGCGTTGCCGAAACCGGTGTCGCCGTCGACGAACAGCGGCACGGCCACCGCGTCGGCGATGCGGGCATAATGGTCGGCCAGCTCGGTCAGGCCGAGCTGCGAGGTGTCGGGGGCGCCGAGCAGCGCCGCCGTCGCCGCGTAGCCGCCGCAGGTGATGGCCCTGGCCCCGGCCGCCTCGGCGATGCGGGCGGTGAGGGCGTCCTGGATGCCGGGCAGCACCAGGATCTCGGGGGAGTCGACGAGCTGGCGGAAGCGGGTGGTGCGGCGCATGGGCGGGGGCGTCTCCTGGGGCCGCGGCGCCATCGGGCGACGGTACCCGGCCCCGGCGCCCGGCGGCGCAGGGTGGATCCCCCTTCCTGATGACGCCGTACGGCGGCGTTTGTTTTGCTGGACCGTATAGCAGCTTGCGAACCGAACTCAACACCGGCGTTACCCCGCCTCGACGGCGAGTCTGCCATTCGGCATTGCCGATCGTGGCGGCCGCCCGGCCAAAGGGCCAGGCCGCCTTGAACGGTGCCGTCCACGGCACGACTCTGTGGGGCCGACACCGGGACGCCACATCGAGGGGACCGCGACCCATGCCGATCGCACCGCGTTTCGCCACCACCGCCGCCCTGCTGGCCCTGCTGGCCCACGCCACGGCCGCCTGCGCCGATCCCCGCAGCCTCGACACCGCCGCCGGTCCGGTGCGGGTGGAGACGGTCGCCACCGGGCTGGAGCACCCCTGGGGCATGGCCTTCCTGCCCGACGGCCGCATGCTGGTGACGGAGCGGCCGGGGCGCCTGCGCGTGGTGACGCCGCAAGGCGTGGTGTCGCAGCCGGTGGCCGGCGTGCCCAAGGTGTACGCGCGCAGCCAGGGCGGGCTTCTGGACGTGGCGCTGGACCCCGGATTCGCCGACAATCGCCTGGTGTATCTGTCCTACGCCGAGCCGGGCGAGGGCGGGGCCGCCGGCACCGCGGTGGCCCGCGGCCGCTTCGCCGACGACCGTCTGGAGGCGGTGGAGGTGATCTTCCGCCAGCGCCCCAAGGTGCAGGGCGGCAACCATTTCGGCTCCCGCCTCGCCTTCGCCCCGGACGGACGGCTGTACATCACGCTGGGCGAGCGGGCCAAGTTCCACCCCGCCCAGGACCTCTCCAACACCCTGGGTGCCATCGTCCGCATCGAGCGCGACGGCGCCATCCCCGCCGACAACCCCTTCGTCGGCCGCGCCGGCGCGCTGCCGGAGATCTGGTCCTACGGCCACCGCAACGTCCAGGGCGCCGCCATCCATCCCCAGACCGGGGCGCTGTGGGAGGTCGAGCACGGGCCGCGCGGCGGCGACGAGCTGAACGTGGCCGAGGCCGGCAACAACTACGGCTGGCCGCTGGTGAGCTGGGGCGACCACTACAGCGGCGGCGCCATCCCCGACCCGCCGACCCGGCCGGAGCTGACCGACGCCCTCCTCCAGTGGACGCCGGTGATCGCCGCCTCGGGCCTGACCTTCTACACCGGCGACCGCTTTCCCGACTGGCGGGGCGACCTGCTGGTCGGCGGGCTCTCCACCCAGTCCATCGTCCGTGTCGACGCCGACGGCCCGGCCGTGCGCGAGGTCGAGCGCCTCGACCTGGGCGCCCGCATCCGCGCCGTGGTGGAGGGGCCCGACGGGCTGGTGTACGCCCTGACCGACGAGGACGACGGCGCGGTGCTGCGCCTCAGCCCGGACGGGGACAGCGCGGCGACCCGCTGACCGCTCCGCACCGGTTGGCCAACGCTGTCGGGCCGTTGCTCGGGCCGTTGCTGTTGACACGGCGCGCGCAAAGCGCGGAAGGTGGCCGGCGCGCAACCCCGGCGGATCGTCCCACCCATGGCCACCGTGCCCGAAGCCCTGGCGGCCGCGCTGGAGCACCTGCTCGGCGGCCGTCCCGCGGAGGCGGAGACCCTGCTCGGCCGCATCCTGGCCGCGGTTCCGGGCCAGCCCGACGCGCACCACCTGCTGGGCGTGGTGATGGCGCAGTCCGGCCGGCCGGCCGAAGGACTGGCCCACCTCGACGCCGCCGTCGCCGGCAACCCCGGCGCGGCGACCTTCCATCTCAACCGCGGCAAGCTGCAGGCGGCGCTGGGCCGTGGCGACGCGGCGGCCGACAGCCTGTGCGCGGCGCTCGCCCGCCAGCCCGACCTGACGGAGGCGGCGGCGCTGCTGGCGCCGCTGCTGCGCGCCCGGGCCGAGCGCGTGTTCGACGCCGGCGACGCGGCGCGGGCCGAGGGCCTCTATCGGCGGGTTCTGGCCCTGGTCCCCGACGACCTCGGCGCCACCTTCGACCGGGCCATGGCCCAGCGCCGGCTCGGCCGGGGCGCGGCGACCGCGGCGATGGCGGCGCGCGCGGCCCGGCTGCGCCCCGACCTGCAGCGCGCCCACCTGGAGGAGGCGGAGGCGTGGCGCGCCCTGGGCCACCCTGCCGCCGCGGCCGACGCGTACGCGCGCGCCGTCCGCCTGCAGCCGCTGGACCCCGCGCTGTGGGCGGCGCTGGCGCTGGCCCGCCACGGCGCCGGGACGCCGGCGGCGGCCGCGTCCGCCCACCGCGCCGCGCTCGCCCTGGACCCAGGCGACGGCGGGGCCTGGACCAACCTGTGCGTCGCCCTGCGCCAGCAGGGCCGTGTCCAGGCCGCGGTGGCGGCCGGACGGCGGGCGGTGCACCGCGACCCGGCGGCGGGCGACCCGCGGCTCAACCTCGGGGCGGCGCTGCAGGCGGCGGAGAAGCCGGTGGCGGCGCGCGCCGTCTACCACCGGGCGCTCGCCCTGGACCCGGCGGCGGCGGCGCTGCACCTCAACCTCGGCAGCGTCGAGGACGACCTGTTCGACAGCGTGGCGGCCGAGCGCGCGCTGACCCGGGCGCTGGTCCTCCACCCCGGCCATCCCCTGGCGCTCGGCCAGCTCGGCCGGGCCCGGGCGCACGCCGGACGGCCGGCGGAGGCGGTGGCGGCGCTGCGGCGGGCGCTGGCGGCGCGGCCCGGCGACGGCGACGGCTGGGCCGTGCTGGGCCGCGCCCGGCTGATGCTGGGCGATGCGGCCGCGGCCGGCGCGGCGGCGCGGCG
>NZ_BAAKJB010000030.1:0-82382 GCF_059703765.1 Azospirillum sp. NS33
ATCCTGGCGGTGCCGGCCCTGCAGGGCGCCACCCGGCAGGCCGAGGCGTCGCTCCAGGCGGCCCTCGACGCGCTGCGGCTGGCCGAGGCGATGAGCCGGTTCGCCGCCGCGACCCCCGACCTGGAGAACGCGCCCAACGGCCTGCGCCGCCAGACCCTCTACATCGGCTTGCGCCAGCATGCGGAGCGCGTCGCCACCCTGCGCGCCAGCCTCGCCGCGGCAGGGCCGCTGGCCGCGGCGCGCGGCGAACCGCTGCGCCGCCTGCTGGTCGGGCTGGACACCCATCTCGACGACCTCAACCACATGGTCGAGCGGCGCATCGCCCTCGACGCCGACCTGCGCGACGCCCTGAAGCGGGTGCCGCAGCACCACGCCACCTTCCGCACCGCCCTGGCGACCGTGCGCGACGACGCCATGGCCGCCCTGCGCGCCGTTCCCGCCGGCGGACCGCCGGATGCGGCGGCCACCCTGCTGGAGATCCGCGACGGGCTGCACGACCGCGGCCGGACGCTGGCGGACCAGCTCTTCGCGGCGGGGCTGGAGGACCGCGAGTCCCGGCTGGCCGCCGCCCAGGCGGACTTCCGCGAGACCGCCGGGCAGCTCGAAGGTCTGCTCGATCGCATTCCCATCGGCCTGGCCAGCGCCCGGCGGGCCGACGCGGCGCGCCGGCTGATGGCGCTGGGCATCGACACGGGAAACATCTTCGACCTGCAGCGCGACCTGCTGCGCATCCGCGACGCCATCGCCGAGATCACCCGGCACGGCCGCGACCGTGCCGCCGAAGCGGTGCGCGCCGCGGAGGGGCTGGCCCAGTCGCTGCGGGACGAGGCCGGGCAGGCCCGGAACGACGCCGCCCTGGCCCTGGACCTGATGGTTCCGGCCACCGCCCTGGCCGCGGCGGGCGCCACGGTGCCGGCGCTGACCGTGCTGCTGGCCGACGACGAGCCGGTCAACCAGATGGTCGGTGCGGCCATGCTGCGGCGGACCGGGCATGTGGTGACGGTGGTCGGGAACGGCCGCCAGGCGGTCGAGGCGGTGCGCGGACAGCGCTTCGACCTCGTTCTGATGGACCTGCGCATGCCCGAGATGGACGGACTCGCCGCCATCAAGCGCATCCGCGCCCTGCCCGACCCGGTGAGCGCCCAGGTGCGGATCGTCGTCCTGACCGCCAGCATCGTCCCCGAGGACACCGAACGCTGCCACGCCGCCGGGGCCGACGCCGTCCTGCCCAAGCCGCTGCAGCCCGACTCCCTGGCCCCGCTCCTCGCCCATCTCTTCGGCGTCGCCATGCCGTCGCCGCCGTCGCCGCCACCGCCGCTGGAGGCGCCGGAGGCGCCGGAGGAGGAGCCCGTCCTCGACGCCCTCGCCATCGCCCAGATGCGCGAGGCGCTGCCGGCCGACCGCGTGGCGGCGCTGGTGGCGGGCACCGTCACCACCCTGCACGACTATCACGCGGCCCTGGGCGCGGCGTGGCGGGCCGGCGACCGGGCCGCCGCCATGGCCATGGCCCACAAGATCGCCGGCGTGGCCGGGGTCTACGGCTGCCGCCGCCTGTGCGGCGCGGCGCAGGCGCTGGAGCGGAGCCTGGAGAGGGGCCTGGAGGGCGACAGGGGCGACCCGGGGGCGCTGGTGGCCGCGGTGGACGACGCCGTCGCCCCCGCCTTGCGGGCGTTGCAGGACCAGCGCCCCGCCCCCTGCGACACGGCGGGATGAGCGCGCCATGACCACCGGCGCCCCGCCCACCGAGATCCTGGAATCCTACTACGCCGGCCTCGACAGCTGGGCCGGGCTGTTCAACTACCATGTGCTGAGGGCCGGCCACATCCGCACTGGCCCGGACTTCCGCGTCACCCGCGACAGCGTGCCGGGCCACGAGTTCCTGTTCTGCCTGGCCGGCGCCGGGCAGGTGCGGGTCGACAACCGCGCCCACCACGTCGCGGCGGGGGAACTGGCCTGGCTGCCCGTGCAGTGGCCCCACGCCCACGCCCCTGATCCGCGGTCGCCATGGGAACTGCTGTGGCTGCGCGTCGACGGGCCCAAGCTGGACGCCCTGATGGCGGTGCTGGCCGTGCGCGCCGAACCGGTCTTCCGCTTCGCCCGGCCGCTGGAGGTGCGGGCGCTGTTCGAGTCCGTGCTGTCCCACGTCAGCCCGGCGTCGCTGCTGGCCAACGCGTCGTGCGACACGTTGGTCGCCACGCTGGTCGAGCGCCTGCTGGAGAGCCGCAGCAACCGGGTGCTGGAGCCCCAGGTCACCGCCCACCAGGGGCTGGCCCGGCTGATGGCGGAGATCCACGTCCACTACAACGACGCCTGGGACATCGACAAGTTCGCGGCCTATTGCCGGGTCAGCAAATCCCATCTGTTCCGCCTGTTCAAGGTGGCGTTCGGCCAGACGCCGCTGCATTGGCTGCGCGACTTCCGCATCGCCCAGGCCAAGCGCCTGCTGCTGGAAACCGACGCGCCGGTCGCCACCGTCTCCCACCGTGTCGGCTACGACGACCCCCTGCACTTTTCCCGCGACTTCAAAAAACGCGTGGGCATGGCGCCCAGCCAGTTCCGCGAGCAGGAGAAATGGTAGGCCGCGCGCCCGCGGCTTGCCAATGGTCACCAAGCAGAGTTCTCGGCGATTGCTGCGTCGCGCCATGATGTTTGCGGACAACACGGAGCAATCCGCGAACCGGTTGCGGTGAGACTTCCATCCATATCTTTGAGAGTGGCGGCCATGGTCGTAACACGGCGGGTCTGGCAGACTCCTGCCACAGCCGACACGAGAGGAGCCGCGGCCATGATCGACTTCACCGACCGCCGCCAGGTGGCCAAGGCCATCCAGTACACCAACGTCAACCCCGACCTGACCCGCGACGGGCTGCTGGCCCATGTCCGCACTTGCGCCGAATACGGGTTCGACGCCGCCATGGTCGGCCCGTGCTGGGTCCGTCTCGCCCGCGAGGCGCTGAAGGGCACCGGGATCAAGGTCGCCTCCACCGTCAATTTCCCCATGGCCAACGACACCCTGGCCATGAAGCTCGCGGTGGTCCGCGAACTGGCCCGCGAGGGCGCTGACGAGTTCGACTTTCCGCCAAACCCCGGGCTGCTGCTGGGCGGCATGGCCGAGGCCTACGCCGAGGAGCTGGAGGAGGTCGTGCGCATCGCCCACGAGGAGGGGATGGCGGTCAAGGCGATGCTGGAGTTCGGCTACATCACCACGCCCGAGCTCAAGGCCACGGCCGCCCGCCTCGCCTGCGCCGCCGGCATCGACTGGGTCAAGCAGTCCAGCGGCTGGGGCACGGGCGGCTGCCTCGCCACCGTCGAGGACGTCGCCATCCTCACGGCCAACATCAGCCCGCCGTGCCGGGTGAAGGTGTCCGGCAAGGTCAACACCCGCGCGAAGATGCAGGCCCTGTTCGCCGCCGGTGCGGAGCTGGTCGGCACCAGCGCCGGCCCCGAGATCGTCGAGGGCCTGGCCGGCGACGCCCACGCCTACTGAGCGTCGACAACGAACAACGACACGTGCCGGGAGGACCGACCATGTCCGTGCTCATCCTGGGAAGCTACGCCAAGGCGCTGGTCATGACGGCCGCGCGCATCCCCACCGTCGGCGAGACGCTGCTGGGGTGGGATTTCCGCCAGACCTTCGGCGGCAAGGGCTCCGACATGGCGGTCCAGGCCGCCCGCCTGGGCAGCCCCGTCGCCTTCGCCGGCGTGGTCGGCGACGACGCCTTCGGCCACGAGTTCATCGACCTGATGGCGGCCGAGGGCGTCGACACCAGCGCCCTGCGGGTCACCACTGAGCGCCCGACCGGCGCCGGGTTCATCGTCAAGGACGAAGCCGGCCACAACGTCATCGTCGTCGACATGGGGGCCAACGCCCTGTTCGACCGCGCCGACGTCGACCGCGCCGCACCGCGGATCGCCGCCGCCCGGGTGGCGCTGGCCCAGCTCGAGATCCCGCTGGACACCGCCCTCTACGGCCTCGCCCGGGCCCGCGCCGCCGGCGCCACCACCATCCTCAACCCCGCACCCGCCCAGGATCTGCGCGGCCGCGACCTGACGGCGGTGGACATCCTCACCCCCAACGAGACGGAGGCCCGGGTCGCCCTGGGGCTGGCCCCCGACGCCGCGTTCGCCAACGCCGCGCTCGCCAACGCCGAGGTCGCCCGGCGCCTGATGGACACGGGCTGCGGCGCCGTGGTGATGACGCTGGGCGAGGCCGGCGTCGCCGGGTTCGACCGCCAGGGCGGATTCACCGTGCCGCCGTTCCGCGTGGCCGTCGTCGACAGCAACGGGGCCGGCGACAGCTTCAACGCGGCGCTCGCCGTGGCGCTCGCCGAAGGGCGCCCGCTGCGGGAGGCCGCGCGCTTCGCCGCGGCGGTCGCCGCCCTGTGCTGCACCCGCTGGGAAACGGTCCCGTCCTACCACACCCGCGCCGAGGTCGAACGCTTCCTGGCCGCCGCCGCCTGAAGCCGGCCGATCGGAGACACGCCATGAGACCCAACCGCATCCTTCACCCCGACCTCGCCCGGACGCTGGCCACCCTTGGCCACGGCGACATCCTGCTGGTCACCGACGCCGGATTCCCCATCCCCGCCGGCGCCCCCCGCATCGACCTCGGCTTCTACGAGGGGCTGCCCGACGTCTGCGACATCCTGCGCGTGCTGCGCCAGGAGATCTTCGTGGAGGAGGTCCACTTCGCCACCGAGGTGCGCGACCGCAACCCCGACCTCTACGCCCGGCTCCAGGACATCTACACCGGCTCCGGCGCCGTCTTCAAAGGCACCACCCACGAGGCGCTGTGCGCCGACCACGCCCGCCGCGCCAAGGCGATCGTCCGCTCCGGCTCGTTCAACCCCTGGGCCAACATCGCCCTGGTGGCCAGCACCGACCCCTTCGCCTGGTTCACCGCGGGCTCCAACACCCAGGTGCTGCCGGCCTACCTGGAGCGCCGCAGGCGCATCGAAGGCCGCGTCGTTCCCGCCCTGACCGACTGAAGGAGGCCGCCATGAGCCAGGCCCTGCCCGTCGACTTCGACCGCGCCATCGCCCCCGTCCTGCCAAAACGCCGGGACTTCCGCATCGGCTGCGTCGGCGCCGGCTTCATCATGGCCGACTGCCATCTCGTCGCCTACAACGGCGTCGGCTTCCGGCCCCACGCCATCGCCTCCCTCGACCGTGCCCAGGCCGAGAGGGTCGCCGCGCTGCGCGGCGTCCCGGTGGTGCACGACACCTGGCAGCAGGTGGTGCGCGACCCGGACGTTGAAATCCTCGACCTCGCGGTGCCGCCCGACCAGCAGTTGGCGATCGTGCGCGAGGCGGTGCGTGAGACCTCGCATATCCGCGGCATCCTGGTGCAGAAGCCGATGGCCATGTCGCTCGACGAGGCGCGCGCGATCGTCGCCCTGTGCGACCGCGCCGGCATCCCGCTGGGCGTCAACTCGAACATGCGCTACGACCAGTCGATGCGGGCGCTGAAGGCGCTGCTGGACCATGGCGTCCTGGGCGACCGGGTGCTCGCCACCATCGAGATGCGGGCGATCCCCCACTGGCAGGAGTTCCTGCGCAAATACGACCGGGTGGAGATCCTCAACATGGGAATCCACCACATCGACGCGTTCCGCTACCTGTTCGGCGACCCGGTGACCGCCACGGCGGTGACGCGCAGCGACCCGCGCACCCGCTTTCCCCACCGCGACGGCATCTCCCAGTACACCTTCAAGTACGCCGACGACTTCATGGCGACCAGCCTCGACGACGTCTGGGCGTGGCCCGGCCAGGGGGTCGAGCCGGACATCCACATCAAGTGGCGGGTGGTGGGGACCGACGGTCTGGCCCAGGGCACCATCGGCTGGCCGACATACCCGGTGCGCACCCCCAGCACGCTGAGCGTGACCAGCCGCCACCTGCCGCGCGGCTGGATCACCCCGGCCTGGGATGCCGTGTGGTTCCCCGACGCCTTCGCCGGAACCATGGCGCAGCTCCTGTGCGCCGTCGAACGCGGCGCGGAGCCGGAGATCTCCGGCCGCGACAACCTGACGACCCTGGCCTGCGTCGAGGCCTGCTACCGCTCGATCGAGCAGGGACGCACCGTCGCCCTCGACGAGATCCTCGCGCGCACCCCGGCCTGACCGACCCCTCCAAGGAAGGGAGTGACCATCATGATTCCCGTCGGCATCTTCACCGGATACTTCCCCTACGACCTGGCCACGGTGATCGCCAAGCTCAATCAGCACGGCTTCAGCTCCGCCCAGCTCGATCTCGCCTTCAAGGACATGGACTTCGCGCCGGGAACGCTGACCGCCGCAAAGTGCCACACCGTGCGCGACGCCTTCCGCCGCGCCAACCTGCCGATCGCGGTGGTGTCCGGCTACACCAACATCGTCCACCCCGACCGCGCCGAGCGGGCCCGCCGCGTCGCCGCCCTGACGGAGGTCATCCGCCACGCCCGCGACCTCGGCACGCCCTACGTGGTGTCGGAGACGGGCACCTTCGACCCCGACAGCGATTGGGTGCACCACCCCCGCAACAAGACACCGGAAGGCTACGCCGAGACGCTGGAGGTGATCGCGGGCCTGGCCCAGGAGGCGTGGGACCACGGCGCCGTGTTCCTGGTCGAGAACTACGTCAACAACGTGGTCGGCTCCGTCGACGAGGTGCTGCGCCTGTTCGCCGACCTGCCCCATCCCGGCCTGGGGCTGCTGATGGACCCCACCAACTATTTCGACGACGTGACCATCGACCACGTGGACCTGACCATCAACCGCATGTTCGACGCGCTGGGCGAGCGCATCCGCATCGCCCACGCCAAGGACTGCAAGCGCGCCGCCAACACCGGCGAGAAGCACGCCCGCATCGACGCGTCGGAAGCCCACACCTTCCGCGGCGCCGGCGCGGTGGAGCTGCCGGCGCCCGGCCTGGGGTCGCTGAACTACCACCTCTACCTCGCCCGGCTGAGCCGGCTGCACCCCAACATGCCGCTGATCATCGAGCATCTCGACGAGGCCGACGTGCCGCGGGCCAAGGCCTTCGTCGACGACGTGCTCACCACCGTCGGTGCGTAGGGGCGGTCGCCCCCTCCCCGCCCGCCCGCCCGCCGGGGCCCCGGATCATGCCGGGTCCGGGGCCCTTTTCATGCGCCCCGACCGCACGGATCGCCCGACGATGCGGCGCAACATTTCCAGGCCCTGCATCGTTTCGCACCCGCACGCATCACAGTTGAGGCAAATGCTGGACATGCCGATGGTGAATGCAGATTTACCTTTCTTTTGACCGGCGGCGCTTGCCAGAATGCCGCCGCCACGCCTATATTGCGGCGCAGCATTTGCGCCGCGCCAGGCACGGCCGCACCGAAGAAGAGCCTTGAAGGGGACACTCAGATGGACGACGTTCGCCAGATGTCGAAGGAGCTCGACGGCCACTTTCTCGAGGACCTGTCCGTCGGCATGACGGCGTCCTACGCCAAGACCGTGACGGAGGCCGACATCGTCCTCTACGCCGGCATCTCCGGGGACACCAACCCGGTGCACCTGAACCAGGAATACGCCAGCACCACGATGTTCCAGGGGCGCATCGCCCACGGCATGCTGACCGCCGGCTTCATCTCCGCGGTGCTCGGCACCAAGCTGCCGGGGCCGGGCTGCATCTACATGTCGCAGTCCCTGAAGTTCAAGGCGCCGGTGCGGATCGGCGACACGGTGACCGCCCGCGCCACGGTGACGGAGATCGTCCCGGAGAAGCGTCGCGTCGTCATGCGCACCGTCTGCTCGTCGGGCGACACGGTGGTGCTGGAAGGCGAGGCGCTGCTGATGGTCCCCTCGCGCGGCTGAGGCCCGGCGTTTCCCGCCCTCCGCCCCCGGGCGGGGACGGACGCGTTTACCCCACGGCCGCGCCGGTCTATATACTCGCTCAAGCGCTCCGGCCCGCGCCGCCCCACCGGGCCGGCGGGCCGGCGGCGCGTGCAGCCGCGGGGGCGCGCCCGGGGCGACAGGGTATCAGGGCCGGCATGCGACTCTTCCGACACACCGACGACCTTCCCGACGACGCCCGCGGCGCCGTGGTGGCGCTCGGCAATTTCGACGGCGTCCACCACGGCCACCGCGCGGTGATCGCCGAGGCCCAGTCGCGCGCCGGCAGCCTCGGCACCCGCGCCGGCGTGCTCACCTTCGAGCCGCACCCCCGCTCCGTGTTCCGCCCCGGCGAGCCGCCGTTCCGGCTGTCGCCGCTGCGGGTGCGCGCCCGGGTGCTGGAGGCCATCGGCGTCGACCTCCTGGTGGTGGTGCACTTCGACGACCGGTTCCTCAGCAAGTCGGCCGAATCCTTCGTCGAGGAGGACCTGGTGCGCGGCCTCGGCATCCGCCACGTGGTGTGCGGTTGGGACTTCCTGTTCGGCCACGGGCGGCGCGGCGACGTCGCCCTCCTGGAGCGCCTCGGCCGGGCCCACGGCTTCGGCGTCACCGCCATCGGCCCGGTCGCCGACCCGGAGGGCGGCGTCTACTCCTCCACCCGGGTGCGCGACGCCCTGGTCCAGGGGCGTCCCGGCGACGCCGCCCGCCTGCTCGGCCGGCCCTGGGAGATCGAGGGGCGGGTCGAGCACGGCGACCGGCGCGGCCGCACCATCGGCTTCCCGACCGCCAACGTGGAGCTCGGCGACTACCTGCGCCCCGCCTTCGGCGTCTACGCCGTGCGCGCCGGCGTCGACCAGGGCCAGGCCACGGTGTGGCACGACGGGGTCGCCAACCTCGGGCGCCGCCCCACCGTGGGCGGGCTGGCGGAGCGTCTGGAGACCCATCTCCTCGACTTCGCCGGCGACCTCTACGGCCAGCACCTGCGGGTGCAGCTGATCGAGTTCCTGCGCCCGGAGCGCCGGTTCGCCGGGCTGGAGGAGCTGACGGCGCAGATCGCCCGGGACGCCGCGGCGGCGCGCGACGCCCTGGGCCGGCCGCAGGCGCCCTGACGACGCCGCGCCGCGGCGTTGCCAAGCGCGGTTCCGGGCACTACACAGGTGCCCGTCGCCAACGCCAGCGCGGAGTGCCGCCATGCCCACCATCGCTTCCATGCCCGCCGCCGCCACCACCGACCGGGACGCCATCGCCGCCCGGGCCGCGGCCATCCTGCTGGAGATCAAGGCGCTGCACTTCAACGCCGAGACGCCCTTCATCTTCACGTCCGGCTGGGCCAGCCCGGTCTACACCGACTGCCGGCGCATCATCTCCTTCCCGCGTGCCCGGCGTGCGCTGATGGATTTCGGTGTCGCAACCATCCAGCGCGAGATCGGGTACGAAGCGGTCGACGCGGTGGCCGGGGGCGAGACGGCGGGCATCCCCTTCGCCGCCTGGATGGCCGACCTCATGGGCCTGCCCATGCAGTACATCCGCAAGAAGCCCAAGGGGTTCGGCCGCAACGCCCAGATCGAGGGCGTGGTGAACGAGGGCGACCGGGTGCTGCTGGTCGAGGACCTCGCCACCGACGGCAAGAGCAAGGAGACCTTCGTCACCGCGCTGCGCAACGCCGGGGCCACGGTCACCGACACCTTCGTCGTCTTCCACTACGGCATCTTCCCGCAGTCGAAGGCGACGATGGCGGCGATGGGCGTGCGCCTGCACGCCCTGTGCACCTGGTGGGACGTGCTCGAGGTCGCGCGCGGCAACGGCTACTTCGACACGGCGACGCTGGACGAGGTGGAGAGCTTCCTGCACAACCCGGTCGACTGGTCGGCGGCGCACGGCGGCAAGGCCAGCTTCGACTGATGCGGAAAGGGAGCGCGGAGCCGTCGCGGGGCGGGGTGATCGCGACCGACCGGCGGCGCTCCCGACCGGCGCCGAGCCCCCGGGTGCTCCCGCCGTCCGTCTTGACCCCTCGCCGCCCGCCGCTATTATCCCGCGCCATGACACACTCGGCCTGGGCTTGCGGGCGTTCCCGTCGAATTATCGGCCCGGCCCCCTGAGGGGGGCCGGGAGTTCGTCCGTTCCCCCGATCATGTCGGCAGCCGGGCCGCTGCGCGCCGACGCCCCCGCCCCAGGAACCTGGAATGACCCGCGACTACAAAGCCACCGTCTTCCTGCCGCGCACCGATTTCCCCATGCGCGGCGGGCTGCCCAAGAAGGAGCCGGAGCTGCTGGCCCGCTGGGCGGACATGGACCTGTTCGGCCGCCTGCGCGCGAGCGCCGCCGGCCGGCCCAAGTTCGTGCTGCACGACGGCCCGCCCTACGCCAACGGCAACATCCACATCGGCCACGCGCTGAACAAGATCCTGAAGGACATCATCGTCCGCTCGCGCCAGATGCTGGGCAGCGACGCGAACTACGTGCCCGGCTGGGACTGCCACGGCCTGCCCATCGAGTGGAAGATCGAGGAGAAGTACCGCGCCGAGGGCAAGGACAAGGACGAGGTGCCGATCGTCCGGTTCCGCGCGGAGTGCCGCCAGTTCGCCCAGCACTGGGTCGAGGTGCAGACCCAGGAGTTCAAGCGCCTGGGCATCGAGGGCGACTGGGTGCGCCCCTACACCACCATGACCTTCCCGGCGGAAGCGCAGATCGTCCGCGAGATCCACAAGTTCGCGCTGAACGGCGGCCTCTACAAGGGGTCCAAGCCGGTGCTGTGGTCGGTGGTCGAGAAGACCGCCCTGGCCGAGGCGGAGGTCGAGTACCACGACCACACCTCGACCACCTGCTTCGTGCGCTTCCCCGTCCGCGGCTCGGGCACGCCGGAGATCGACGAGGCGACGGTGGTGATCTGGACCACCACGCCGTGGACGCTGCCCGGCAACCGGGCCCTCGCCTACGGCGCCGAGATCGAGTACGGCGTCTACAAGGTGAAGGCGGTCGAGGAGGGCTCGCACGCGGTGGTCGGCGAGCGGCTGGTGCTGGCCACGGCGCTGGCCGACGCGGTCGCCAAGGAGGCGAAGATCGCCGACTGGCAGTGCCTGCACCGCTTCCCCGGCGAGCGGATGGCCGGGACCACCTGCCACCACCCGCTGTCCGGGCAGGGGTATGACTTCGCGGTGCCGATGCTGGCCGGCGACTTCGTCACCACCGACGCCGGCACCGGGGTCGTCCACATCGCGCCGGGCCATGGCGAGGACGACTTCCACCTGGGCTCCGCCAATGGCGTCGAGGTGCCGCAGACGGTGGGCGAGGACGGCCGCTATTACGACCACGTGCCGCTGTTCGCGGGGCTGCGCGTCTACACCGACCAGGGCAAGCCGGGCGAGGCCAACAAGGCGGTGCTGGGCGCCATCCAGGCGGCCGGCGGCCTGCTGGCCCAGGGCCGCCTCAAGCACTCCTACCCGCACTCCTGGCGCTCCAAGGCGCCGCTGATCTTCCGCACCACGCCGCAGTGGTTCATCTCGATGGAGACGAACGGGCTGCGCCAGGTGGCGCTGACCGCGATCGCCGACACCCGCTGGGTGCCGCCCCAGGGCGAGAACCGCATCCGCGCCATGATCGAGCAGCGCCCGGACTGGTGCATCAGCCGCCAGCGCGCCTGGGGCGTGCCGATCGCCGTGTTCGTCCGCAAGGCCGACGGCACGGTGCTGCGCGACGCCGCGGTGTACGAGCGGGTGGCCTCGATCTTCGCGGCCGAGGGCTCCGACGCCTGGTTCGCCCGGGATCCCCAGGACTTCCTGGGCAACGCCTACGCCGCCGCCGATTTCGAGCAGATCCGCGACATCGTCGATGTCTGGTTCGAGTCCGGCTCCACCCACTCCTTCGTCCTGGAGCAGAGGCCCGAGCTGCAATGGCCGGCGTCGCTCTATCTGGAGGGTTCCGACCAGCACCGCGGCTGGTTCCACTCGTCGCTGCTGGAAAGCTGCGGCACGCGCGGCCGCGCCCCCTACGACGCGGTGCTGACCCACGGCTTCACCCTCGACGAGCAGGGCCGCAAGATGTCCAAGTCGCTGGGCAACGTGGTGGCCCCCCAGCAGGTGTGCGACCAGTTCGGCGCCGACATCCTGCGCCTCTGGGTGGTCGGCACCGACTACTCCGAGGACCAGCGCATCGGCCCGGAGATCATCAAGTACCAGGCCGACCTCTACCGCCGCATGCGCAACACCCTGCGCTACCTGCTGGGGGCGCTGGCCGACTACACCCCGGCCGAGCGGCTGGCGCCCGAGGCGATGCCGGAGCTGGAGCGCTGGGTGCTGCACCGCCTGGGCGAACTGGACCGCGAGATCCGGGACGCCATCGAGGCGTACGATTTCCACGCCCTGTCGACGGCGCTGCACAATTTCTGCGCCGTCGACCTCTCGGCCTTCTACTTCGACGTCCGCAAGGACAGCCTGTACTGCGACCGTCCCGACGGCGAGCGCCGGCGCGCCGTGCGCACGGTGATGGAGCATCTGCTGTCCTGCCTGACCGCGTGGCTGGCCCCGGTGCTGTGCTTCACCGCCGAGGAGGCCTGGCTGGCCCGCCCCGACGCCCTGAAGGGCGAGCCGGGATGGGATGCGGAGAGCGTGCATCTGCGGCAGTTCCCGGAGATCCCGGCGGCGTGGCGGGACGACGCGCTGGCAGCGAAGTGGCAGACGGTGCGCGAGGTGCGCCGGGTGGTCACCGGGGCGCTGGAGCTGGAGCGCGCCAGCAAGCGCATCGGCTCCTCCCTCCAGGCCCGGCCGACGGTGTTCGTCGACGCCGCCACCAAGGCGGTGATCGACAGCGTCGCCTTCGACGACGTCTGCATCACCTCGGGCATCGCGGTGGCCGAGGGCGCGCCGCCCGAGGGCGCCTTCGCCCTGGCCGACGTCGCCGGCGTGGGCGTCGTGCCGGCCGCCGCCGAGGGCGAGAAGTGCGAGCGCTGCTGGAAGGTGCTGCCCGAGGTCGGCGAGGACCCCGCCCACCCGACCCTGTGCCATCGCTGCGCCGACGCCGTCGACGCCGCCGACGCCGCCGACGCGGCCTGATCCCCCTGCCCCCTTGACCTCCCCCCGCCGCCGGCGGGGGGAGGCCCCCCAACCGGAGAGGCTTCATGAACGCCTTCGTCGCGCCCCCGCCCGGGCGCTCCCGCCTCGTCTTCGGGCTGGCGGTGGCCGTCCTGGTGCTGCTGCTCGACCAGATCAGCAAGTGGTGGGTGCTGGAGGTGGTCATGCAGCCGATCCCCCACGTCGTCGAGGTCACGCCCTTCTTCAACCTCGTCCTGGTGTGGAACTACGGGGTGAGCTTCGGCACCTTCGCCAGCCAGGCCGCCTACATGCCCTACGTGCTGAGCGCCGTTTCCGTGCTCATCGCCGGCTTCCTGGTGGTGTGGCTGCGCCGCGCGGAATCCGGGCTGAGCGCGTTCGCGCTGGGGCTCGTGCTGGGCGGCGCCTTCGGCAACGTCATCGACCGGCTGCGCTTCGGCGCCGTCGCCGACTTCCTCGACTTCCACGCCGGCGGCTGGCATTTCTGGGCCTTCAACGTGGCCGACAGCGGAATCACCGTCGGCGTCGCCCTGCTCGTCATAGACGGGTTGTTCAGGGGCACCGAAACGTCGTAAGAGAAGGCTTGGACCCTTGAGCCGCATCCCGGCGCGGCTCGCGACAGCGACGAGACCCCATGGCCGTGCACCGCATGTCTTTCCCCATCCTTCCGCGCCGGACCCTGGCGCGACCGATCCTGGGCGCGGCGCTGGCCGCCCTGGCGCTCACCGGGTGCTCCGACGTCCGCCGTTCCATCGGCCTGGACCGCACCAGCCCGGACGAGTTCGCGGTGGTGTCCCGCGCCCCGCTGACCATGCCGCCGGACCTGCGCATGCCCGCACCGCGCCCCGGCGCGGCGCGGCCGACCGAGCCGAACCCGACGGCGATGGCCCAGGCCAGCGTGTTCGGCAGCGCCGCCGCCGCCCGCGCCGGCTCCGGCGACAGCACCGGCGAGATGGCGCTGCTGTCCCAGGCCGGGGCCGACCGCGCCGACCCGAACATCCGCGCCAAGGTGGACCAGGAGACCTCGCAGCTCCTCGTCGCCGACCAGAGCTGGGTCGATTCGGTGCTGTTCTGGCGCACGCCGAGCGAACCCGCCACCCTCGTCGACCCGGCCCGGGAGGCGCAGCGCCTGCGCGAGGCCCAGGCCCAGGGCAAGTCGCTGAACGACGGGGTGGTGCCGATCATCGAACGAAAGCGCAAGGCACCGCTCGAAGGATTGTTCTGAGCCGACGCCGCACCCAGTATCAAGGGGCGCCCCACCGGGGCGCCCCTTTCGCGTTTCGGGGCGGCGGCCTGCGCCGCCCGGCCCGCCACACCGGAGTCGACACCCCATGCCCGCTGCCCTTCGCTCCGCCCGCCGGACCGCCCGCCGGACCGCCGTGGCGGGCGCGTTCGCCCTCGCGCTTGCCCTCGCCCCGCCGCTGGCCCCGCCCGGCCTCGCCCAGGCCCCGGTCGCCGGCCCGCCCGCCGATCCCGCGGTCGCGGCGCCGGACGGCGGCGCGGTGGACAAGGGGGTGTTCTTCCCGGAGAGCTTCACGCTGGCGAACGGCATGCAGGTGGTGGTGGTGACCAACAGCCGTGTCCCGGTGGTCACCCACATGGTGTGGTACCGGGTGGGCGCCGCCGACGATCCCCTCGGCCAGTCGGGCATCGCCCATTTCCTCGAACACCTCATGTTCAAGGGCACCGACGAGCTGACGCCCGGCGAGTTCAGCCGGGTGGTCGCCAAGAACGGCGGCCGCGACAACGCCTTCACCTCCTACGACTACACCGCCTACTACCAGAACGTGGCGCGCGACCGGCTGGAGCTGGTGATGAAGATGGAGGCCGACCGCATGGTCGACCTGCGGCTCACCGACGAGGTGGTCTATCCCGAGCGCAACGTGATCATGGAGGAGCGTCGCCAGCGCACCGAGAACGAGCCGTCGGACCGGCTGGGCGAGCAGTTCAACGCCACCCTGTTCGTCCACCACCCCTACGGCACGCCGGTGATCGGCTGGATGCACGAGATCGCCGACCTCACCCGCGAGGAGGCGGTGGACTTCTACGGCACCTGGTACGCCCCCAACAACGCGGTCCTGGTGGTGGCCGGCGACATCACCGCCGAGGAGCTGAAGCCGCTCGCCGAGACGTACTACGGCGCCGTGCCGCGGCGTGCCGTGCCCGAGCGCCGCCGCGTCGCCGAACCGCCGATCGCCGCGGCGCGCCGCGTCATCCTGGAGGACGCCGAGGTGCGCGAGCCGACCTGGCGCCGCGCCTGGCTGGCCCCCTCCTACCGTGTCGATCCCGACGGCCACGCCTACGCGCTGCAGGTGCTGACCGAGATCATGAGCGGCGGCGCCACCGGCCGCCTCTACCGCACCCTGGTGGCGGAGAAGACGGTCGCCACCTCGGCCTGGATGGCCTACAGCCCGTCGGCGTGGGACCGCACCGCCTTCCACATGGGCGGCTCGCCGGCCCCGGGTGCGACGATCGACACGCTGGAGGCGGCGCTGCTGGACGAGGTGCGGCGGCTGCTGGACGAGGGCGTGACGGCCGAGGAGGTCGACCGCGCCAAGAAGCGCATGCTGGCCGAGGCGGCCTACGCCCGCGACAGCCTGACCGGACCGGCCATGGCGCTGGGCACCGCGCTGGCCACCGGGCAGAGCATCGACGACGTGGAGGAATGGCCGGTGCGCATCGACGCGGTCACCGAGCAGGCGGTCGAGGCGGCGGCGCGCGCCGTGCTGGGCCAGGCCAACCATGTCAGCGGGCTGCTGCTGCCCAAGCCGCGCCAGGACGCCAAGGCCGACGGCGCGGCGGAGACCGCGCCGAAACAGGGGAGCTGAGGAATGACCCACCGCCTTGCCCGCACCGCCACCGCCGCGCTGGGCGGCGCCGTCCTGCTGCTGGCCGCCCTGGCCCTGCCGGCCCGCGCCGTGGAGGTGCAGCGCGTGGTCAGCCCCGGCGGCATCGAGGCCTGGCTGATCGAGGACCACAAGAACCCGATCATCGCCCTGGAATGGTCCTTCGAGGGGGCCGGCGCCACCGACCCCGCGGGGCTGGACGGGCTGGCCAACCTCGCCTCCTCGACCATGGACGAGGGGGCGGGCGGGCTCGACGCCCAGACCTTCCAGGGTCGCCTCGCCGACGCGGCCATCGCCCTCAGCTTCGACGCCGGGCGCGACGGCTTCAGCGGCAGCCTGCGCACCCTCAGCGGCAGCCGCGCCGATGCGTTCGAGCTGGCCCGCCTCGCCATGGTGGAGCCGCGCTTCGACGGGGAGGCGGTGGAGCGCATCCGCACCGCCATCCTGGCCGGCCTGCGCCGCGACCAGGGCGACCCCGATTTCGTGGCCCGCCGCACCTTCTTCTCCACCGCCTACCCGGACCACCCCTACGGCGACGAGGTCCGCGGTACGCTGGAGAGCCTGCCGCGCATCACCCCCGAGGACCTGGCGACCTTCGTGCGCACCCAGCTCGCCCGTTCGCGCCTGGTGGTCGCCGCGGCCGGCGACCTCACGCCGGACCAGCTGGGCCAGGCCCTGGACACGGTGTTCGGCGCCCTGCCCGCCGACACCCCGGTGCCGCCGCTGGCCGACGTGGCGCCCCAGGGGGCGGGCGAGACCCTGGTGGTGGAGCGCCCGACCGCCCAGACCGTCATGCTGATGGGCCAGGAGGGGCTGTCGCGCGCCGACCCCGACTGGTACGCCGCCACGGTGATGAACTACGTGCTGGGCGGCGGCGGCTTCGGCTCGCGGCTGATGGAGGAGGTGCGCGAGAAGCGCGGCCTGTCCTACGGCGTCTACAGCTACCTGATCCCCTTCGACCACAGCGCCCTGGTGATGGCCGGCGGCTCCACCGCCAACGCCAGCGCCGGCCAGGCGCTGGCCATCATGCGCGCGGAATGGGCCCGCATGGCCGCCGAGGGGGTGACCGACGAGGAGCTGGCCGACGCCAAGACCTACCTCACCGGCTCCTTCCCGCTGCAGTTCTCCTCGACCTCGGCGATCGCCCGCATCCTCCTGCAGGTCAAGCGCGACCGCCTGGGCCTCGACTACCTGGACAAACGGGATTCCTACATCAACGCCGTCACCGCCGCCGACGTCCAGCGCGTCGCCCGGCGCCTGCTCGACCCCGCCCGCCTGCTCACCGTTCTGGTCGGCCGGCCCGAAGGGGTGAGCGCGGCCAGGACGGTGGAGGGGGGAAGCTGAGGGCTGGACGATCCGACGAGGGCGCGGCACAATCCACGAGCGGGGGAGAGAGGCCATGTCGATCCTGGTGCCGATCGAGGATGCGAAGACCACGCTGCTCGACCTCTGCCAGCGGGTGGAGCGCGGCGAGGACATCGTGCTGACCCTGAACGGCCGGCCCGTTGGCCGGCTGGCGCCCATGGGACCGCCGGACACCGCGCCGCGCCGGCGGCCGACGGGCCTTCATCGAGGCGCGGTGGTGGTCCACGACGGCTTCGACGATCCCCTTCCCGACCTCGAAGAGCGGTTCTATTGCGGCTCCTGATCGACACCTGCGCGCTGCTGTGGGCGATGGGCGCGCCGGAACGCCTGTCGCCGCGCGTCCGCGCGCTGTTCGAGGACGCCGGCAACGAGATCCTGGTCAGCGCGGCGTCGGCGTGGGAGATCGCGATCAAGCGGCGCGCCGGCAGGCTGGAGCTCTCCGGCGACACGGCGGCGGTGATCCATGACGCCATCCGCCTCTATGCCCTGACCGTGCTGCCGGTGTCCCTGGATCACGCGTTGGCCGCCGGGGCGCTCCCATTGCACCATGCCGACCCGTTCGACCGCATGCTGATCGCCCAGGCGGAGACGGAGGGGCTGCCGCTGGCCTCTCCGGACCGGCATTTCGCCGCCTACCCCATCGAAACCGTCTGGTGATGCGGGCGGAGCGGAAAGCCCGGAGCCCGATGCCACAAGAGATCCCGAGGGAGAAGACGCCACCATGCCCGCGCTCACCGATTCCCCCGCCTGGCAGGCCCTGCTCCGCCACCGCACGGCCATGGACGGCGTGCACATGCGCGACCTGTTCGCCGCCGACCCCGGCCGCTTCGAGCGCTTCTCGCTGGAGGCGGCCGGGCTGTTCCTCGACCCCTCCAAGAACCGCATCACCGACGAGACCGTGGACCTGCTGATGGCCCTCGCCCGCCAGCAGGACGTGGAGGGCTGGCGGGCGCGCATGCTGGAGGGGGCCCGCATCAACACGACCGAGGACCGGGCGGTGCTGCACACCGCCCTGCGCAACCGCTCCGGCCGGCCGGTGCTGGTCGACGGCCGCGACGTCATGCCGGACGTCCAGGCGGTGCTGGACCGCATGGAGCGGTTCGTCGGCCGGGTGCGGGATGGAGAGTGGACCGGCTACACCGGCCACACCATCACCGACGTGGTGAACATCGGCATCGGCGGCTCCGACCTCGGCCCGGTGATGGCGACCGAGGCGCTGACCCCGTTCCTCCACCCGGAGATCGCCGTCCACTTCGTCTCCAACGTCGACGGCACCCACATCCAGGAGACCCTGGAGTGGCTGGACCCGGAAACCACCCTGTTCGTCATCGCGTCCAAGACCTTCACCACCCAGGAGACGCTGACCAACGCCCACAGCGCCCGGCGCTGGTTCCTGGAGGCGGCCGGCGACGAGGCCCACATCGCCCGCCACTTCGTCGCCGTCTCCACCAACGAGGCGGCGGTGCGCGCCTTCGGCATCGACCCGGAGACCATGTTCGGCTTCTGGGACTGGGTCGGCGGGCGCTATTCCCTGTGGTCGGCCATCGGCCTGCCGATCGCGCTGGGCATCGGCTTCGACCGCTTCGCGGAGCTGCTGGACGGCGCCCACGCCATGGACGAGCATTTCCGCACCGCGCCGCTGGAGCGCAACATGCCCGTCGTGATGGCGATGCTGGGGGTGTGGTACGTGGATTTCTGGGGCGCCGCCGCCCACGCCGTGCTGCCCTACGACCAGTACCTGCACCGCTTCCCCGCCTACCTCCAGCAGCTCGACATGGAGAGCAACGGCAAGCGGGTGGACCGCGACGGCGCGCCGGTCGGCCACGCCACCGGGCCGGTGGTGTTCGGCGAACCCGGAACCAACGGGCAGCACGCCTTCTACCAGCTGATCCACCAGGGGACGGCGCTGGTCCCCTGCGACTTCCTGGCCCCGGCGCAGACCCACAACCCGGTGGGCGACCACCACGCCATCCTGCTGTCCAACTTCTTCGCCCAGCCCGAGGCGCTGATGCGCGGCAAGACGGCCGACGAGGTGCGGGCCGAGATGACCGCCGCCGGCAAGGCGGCGGAGGCGGTCGAGGCACTGGTGCCGCACCGCGTCTTCCCCGGCAACGTGCCCACCAACAGCCTGGTGTTCGAGCGCCTCGACCCGCGCACCCTGGGCGCCCTGGTGGCGCTCTACGAGCACAAGGTGTTCGTCCAGGGGGTGGTCTGGGGGATCAACTCCTTCGACCAGTGGGGGGTGGAGCTGGGCAAGCAGCTGGCCGGCCGGATCCTGCCGGAGCTGGCGGAGGGGGCACCCCCGGCGACCGCCCACGATTCCTCGACCAACGGGCTGATCGCCTGGTTCCAGGCGCACCGCTAGGCCACCCCATCCGCGCCCGCACCGGACGCTCTCTGTTGTGGCGTCCGGCGCCCGCGGCCACTATATTTGCGCCATGCCGATCCGCCGCCTGCCCGACACCCTGGTCAACCGCATCGCCGCCGGCGAGGTGGTGGAGCGACCCGCCGCCGCCGTGAAGGAGCTGGTGGAGAACGCGCTGGACGCCGGCGCCACCCGGATCGACGTGGTGGTGCGCGACGGCGGCAAGAGCCTGATCGCCATCACCGACGACGGCTGCGGCATGGACCCGGACGAGCTGGCGCTGGCGGTGGAGCGCCACGCCACCTCCAAGCTGGCCGGCGACGACCTGCTGGACATCCGCACCCTGGGCTTCCGCGGCGAGGCCCTGCCCTCCATCGGCGCGGTCAGCCGGCTGACCATCGCCAGCCGGCCGCGCGGCGCCGACGCCGCCTGGTCGATCGCGGTCGACGCCGGGGCCAAGGGCGCGGTGCAGCCGGCGGCCCTGGCCCAGGGCACGCGGGTCGAGGTGCGCGACCTGTTCGCGGCGGTGCCGGCGCGCCTGAAGTTCCTCAAGACCGACCGCACCGAGCTGGACCACGTCCAGGACACGCTGGAGCGGCTGGCCATGGCCCACCCCGGCGTCGCCATCACCCTGGCCGATGACGCCCGCTCGCTGCTGCGCCTGTCGGCGGCCCAGGGCGAGCTGCTGGACGCGCGGCTGGTGCGCCTGGGCGCGCTGATGGGCCGCGACTTCCAGGAGAACGCGGTGGCGGTGGAGGCGAGCCGGCAGGGGGTGCGGCTCAGCGGCTGGATCGGCCTGCCCACCCTGCACCGGCCGACGGCGCGCCAGCAGCACCTGTTCGTCAACGGCCGCCCGGTGCGCGACCGGCTGATGGTGGGGGCGGTGCGCGGCGCCTACGCCGACTTCCTGCCGCGCGACCGCCACCCGCTGCTGGCCCTGTTCCTCGACCTCGACCCGCTGGAGGTGGACGTCAACGTCCACCCCGCCAAGGCCGAGGTGCGGTTCCGCGACACCGGGCTGGTGCGCGGCCTGATCGTCGGCGCGCTCAAGCACGCCCTGGCCGGGGCCGGCCACCGCGCCTCCACCACCGTCGGCACCGCCACCCTGGGGGCGCTGCGCCCGGCGGGGGCCGGCGCGCCCCTGCCCTATGGCGGCGGGGCGTATGGCGGCGGAGCGTATGGCGGCGGAGCGGTGCCGCGCGGCCTGTCGGACCGCGCTGCCGCCTTCCAGGCGCCGCTCTCCGGCTTCGACGCCGCGCCGTCCGCCCGCCCGGCCGCGACCGACGGTTGGCCGGGGCCGACGGGCGTGGCGGGCGAACCGCCGCCGGCCGCCGACCATCCCCTGGGGGCGGCGCGGGCCCAGGTCCACAACACCTACATCGTCGCCCAGACCGCGACCGGCATCGTCATCGTCGACCAGCACGCCGCCCACGAGCGGCTGGTCTACGAGCGCATGAAGGCGGCCCTGGTGGCCGGCGGCGTCACGCGCCAGGGCCTGCTGATCCCCGAGGTGGTGGAGCTGGACGAGCCGGCGGTCGCCCGCCTGACCGCCCGCGCCGCGGAGCTGGCCGAGCTCGGGCTGGTGCTGGAACCCTTCGGCCCGGGCTGCGTGATGGTGCGCGAGGTGCCGGCGCTGCTGGGCCGCGCCGACGCCAAGGCCCTGGTCAAGGACCTGGCCGACGAGCTGGCCGAGCTGGGCGACGCCCCGTCCCTGAAGGAGCGGCTGGAGGAGGTGTGCGCCACCATGGCCTGCCACGGCTCGGTGCGCGCCGGCCGCTCGTTGAACCTGGAGGAGATGAACGCCCTGCTGCGCCAGATGGAGGCGACCCCCCATTCCGGCCAATGCAACCACGGCCGCCCCACCTATGTGGAGCTGCGGCTGGCCGACATCGAGCGGCTGTTCGGACGGCGGTGACCGCGAGACAGCAGCCGGCCGGGACGATGGGCCGATGGCTGTGCGCGCAATTCAACCCGTCCGGCCGCAGACGATCCCTTGGCGAGAACCAACCGGCATTATAAACTACCTCTGGTGATCAAACGCTGGTGCTGCGCCCATGGATTCTCCTCTCCCCGCCGTCCTGGGTGCCCTCATCCTCGGCGGCGCGATCTTCCGTTGGCGGACGCTGGGCTCCGACGCGTTCTATTTCGCGGCGCGGGTGACCGCGTTCGTGTTCGTTGCCTTCGCGATCGGGACGGTCTGCTTCACGCGGGCGTACGCCGTCACCTTCTTCCAGGCCTTCGTACGGTACGACGAGATGACCCTGCTGTATGCTCCCGTGGCCTGCCTGTCCTATCTGGGCTACCGTTACGTCGCGGAGCGGGACTCGACCATGTTGCCGATACGCCTCATCGCGGCGGCTGCGGGCGGTCTCTTGCTCGGAGTCGTGCTGATGCGTGTCGACACTTGGGTGCACGCCAGTTTCGGGATCACCTGGCTCAACCTGTTCGAAAACGTGTTGTTCATCGGATTCTTCGCCGTCATCGCGGCGGTCCACGTCCTGCTCGGCCCGATCCTCTCGGCCTACAATGTCGCGTTCATCATCCACGCGCTGGTGACGGGGACGACGTGGGAATGGTTGAGTGTGTTCAGCCTGCTCGACTTCCTGAACGTCCACGCCCTCTGGCTCAAATGGGCCATCCTGGCCGCGTCGACGGGCCTCGGGCTGGCCGATTGGATCAAGACGCTGACCGCGGCTGACCGGTTCTGACGCCAGCCCCCGTCACGCCTGGACGACCCACCCCTCGCCGAGCGCCCGCGGGTCGACCCCGGCCAGGGTGACGTTGCCGCCGGCGAAGAACACCACCGCGCCATGGGCGCCGGCCACCACCGTGGGGGTTGCGCCGGCGGCCAGCTCCAGCCGGTCGCCCTCGCCGAGGTGGAAGTCGACAATCCAGTTGTCGCCGCTGTCCGTGCCGAAGGCGAAGGTGTCGGCGCCGCCGCCGCCCACCAGCACGTCGTTGCCGGCCCCGCCGTCCAGGCGGTTGGCGGCGGCGTTGCCGGTCAGCCGGTCGTTGCCGGCGCCGGTGGTGGCGTCCTCGATGGTGACGCCGAAGGCGATGACGAAATCGTCGGCGGCGGCGACCGAGGAGAAGTGGCCGGGGGTGAGGTCGACCTGCTGGTCGCCGGCGAGGGCGGAGAAGTCCAGGCGGTCGTGGCCGCCGGCGTCCCACAGGGTCGAGGGATGGGTCGCGGTGTAGACGTCGTCGCCGGCACCGGTCGCCATGTTGGCGCCCCAGCGCGCCTGCAGCGCGGCGATGTCGTAGAGCGCCAGGGACTCGCAGCCCGCCGCGGTGTGCGGGTTGCTGTTGTAGGACATGACGGTGAACAGGTTGTTGTCCTGGTCGGCCGGCAGATAGGGGCCGGCGGGCGGCGCCCCGGCGGCGTCGTAGTGGCCGGGGTGCTTCAGGGTGAAGGCGTGGCCGATCTCGTGCAGCATCACGTCGCGGCCGTAGTCGGAGTCCAGCGGGATGGCGCGGTGGATGGTGACCAGCGCGTCGATTTCGCGGTCCGTCACCGTCCCGTTCGCGTCGTAGACGTAGTCGTAGTAGAACTGCGCGTTGCCCCCCAGCCCCAGCATCGAGCCGCTGGCGAAGCTGAAATCGGCGTCCACCCCGTCCGGCGCCTCGACCAGCCGGATGTTGGCCACCGCCTCGTAGCGGCCGAGCAGGTCGCGCACCACCTCCCGCTCCCCGGCGTCCAGCGCCTCGAAGCCCGGCAGGCCGCCCCACGGCCGGTCGGTGGGCATGCTCTCCTCGAACCGGTAGGTCAGGGTGAGCGGCGCCGCGCCGGTGGTGTTCCACACCGCCACCATGTCCTGCATGGGAAACAGCAGGGAGGCCGCGGCCTGCTCCGGCGACAGAGGGGCGATGGTGCTCATTTCGATGCCACGCATTGGAGGGACGCTCCCCCCAATGTGGCACCCCCTGTGCGCCGGGTCGTGTGACCTTGCGCGCCGCGCCGTGTGACAAGGAGCGGCGCGGGCTAGAGGTCGCGGCGGCGCAGCACCTCGTCCATGCCGCCCATGCGGTACCAGCGGTAGCCGTAGGCCTCGAGGGACACCCGGTGCACCCCGTCGCCGCCGGCCCGGCTGTGCTGCTCCGCCAGCAGGTTGACCAGCGTGTCGGAGCCGCCGTCCGGGCCGGGATCGAACGCGGCGGGGCGCGGTGCCTCCGCCAGGTTGTGCAGGGACACCATGGCGTTGCCACGCCAGTCGTAGCGCAGCGCCAGCACCGCGGGGTCGCCCGCGTCGAGCACCGTCATCGCGCCCCAGCCGATCTCCGGGCACTCCTTGCGCAGGCGGATCAGCCGCTCGATCCAGTTGAGCAGCGAGCCGGGGTCGCGGCGCTGGTGGGCCACGTTGACCCGGGCGCAGCCGAACGGCCCGTCGGCGATCACCGGGCGGAACGGGCGCGCCGCCGCGGTGAAGCCGGCGGCGTGCTCCGATGTCCACTGCATCGGCGTGCGCACCGCCTCCCGCTCGGCCAGGGACAGGTCCTCGCCCATGCCGATCTCGTCGCCGTAGAACAGCACCGGCGTCCCCGGCAGGGCGAACAGCAGGCTGTAGGCCAGCTCGATGCGCCGGCGGTCGCCGCCCAGCATCGGCGCCAGACGGCGGCGGATGCCGCGGCCGTAGAGCTGCATGCCCGGCTCCGGCCCGAACGCCGCGAAGACCCGGCGGCGCTGCTCGGGCTCGAGGCGGCCGAGGTCGAGCTCGTCGTGGTTGCGCAGGAAGGTCGCCCACTGGGACGCCTCCGGCAGGCCGCGGGTCGCCTCCAGGGCCTCGACCAGCGGCCCCGCCTCGCCGGTGGCGAGCGCCAGGAAGCAGCGCTGGTTGACGGGAAAGTTGAACATCATGGTCATGCGGTCGGCGTCGTCACCGACGTAGTCGATGGTCTGGTCGGGCGGCACGTTGGCCTCGGCCAGCAGCACCACGTCGCCGCGCCGCCACTGGGCGAAGGCGCGGAAGAATCGCAGCAGGTCGTAGCGCGGCCCCTCCGGCTGCGCCCCGGCGCCCTGGCGTTCGATGACGAAGGGCACGGCGTCGATGCGGAAGCCGGCGACCCCCAGCTCCAGCCAGAAGCCCATCACCTTCAGCAGCTCCGCCCGCACCGCCGGGTTGGCGATGTTGAGGTCGGGCTGGAAGGCGTAGAAGCGGTGGAAGTAGTGGGCGCCGGCCGCCTCGTCCCAGGTCCAGGTGGTGTCCTGGACGCCGGGGAAGACCATGCCCTGGTCGGCGCCGTCGGGCTTCTCCCTCGACCAGACATAGTAGTCGCGGAACGGCGAGCCGGGGTCGCGCCGCGCCGCCTGGAACCAGGGATGCTGGTCGGAGGTGTGGTTGATGACCAGGTCCATGATGATGCGCAGGCCGCGCTGCTTGGCGGCGTGGGCGAACTCCACGAAATCGCCGAGCGAGCCGTAGCGCGGGTCGACGCCGTAGTGGTCGGTGACGTCGTAGCCGTGGTCCTGGCGCGGCGACGGCTGGAACGGCATCAGCCACACGGTCGAGACCCCCAGCCCCTGGAGGTAGTCGAGGCGGCGCATCAGCCCCTTGAAGTCGCCCACTCCGTCGCCGTCGGCGTCCATGAAGCTGCCGACCGACAGGCAGTAGATCACCGCGTTCTTGTACCAGAGATCGTTGATCATTCCCGCTCCTCACCCCGTGTTCCCGGAGATGAACAGGGCTGGGGCGGCAACGCTCCGGTCCGGCGCCGATCACCGGGCTGGGATCACCGGGCGGGGATCACCGGGCGGGGATCACCGGGCGGGGATCACCGGGCGGGGATCAATGGGGGCTGAGCAGCTTGAGGCCGAGCAGGCCGAGGACGATCAGGCCGATGCAGGCCAGCCGCGCCAGGCCCGCCGGCTCGCCCAGCGCGGCGATGCCGACCAGGACGGTCCCCACCGCGCCGATGCCGGTCCACACCGCGTAGGCGGTGCCGATCGGCAGATCGCGCACGGCGATGCCCAGCAGGGCGACGCTGCCGGCCATCGCGGCCAGGGTCACCAGGGTCGGCATCGGACGGGTGAAGCCCTCGGTGTGTTTGAGGCCGACCGCCCAGACGATCTCCAGGAGACCGGCGGCCAGCAGCCAGAGCCAGGCCATCACGCCCCCTCGACGACCGCGAACAGGATCTTGGTGTCGCCGTAGCGGCGCTCGTCGAGGCCGCGCAGCCCGGGGGGCGGGTCGAGGGGGGCGTCCACCGCCTCCTCGATCACCAGCACCGCGCCGGGGGCCAGCCAGCCGGTCCGGGCCAGCGCCGCCACGGCGCGCGGCGCCAGCCCCTGGCCGTAGGGCGGGTCGAGGAAGACCAGGGTGGCGGGCGCGGCGGCGCGCGGCGGCCGGGTGGCGTCGGCGCGCAGCACCGTGCAGCGCGCCGCCTCGCCCAGCGTGGCGACGTTGGCCCGCAGCGTGTCCAGCGCGGCCCGCCCGGTGTCGAGGAAGCAGGCGCTGGCGGCGCCGCGCGACAGCGCCTCAAGCCCCAGAGCGCCGGTGCCGGCGAAAACGTCGAGCACCGCGGCCCCCTCCACCGCGGAGGCGCCGCCCGGGCCCCAGCCGCCATGGGTGAGGATGTTGAACACCGCCTCGCGGGTGCGGTCGCTGGTCGGCCGCACGTCGCGCCCGGCCGGCGCCGCCAGGCGCCGGCCGCGGTGGCTACCGCCGACGATCCGCACGGCCGCCGCCGTCGCGCGGTGCGGGCTTCGCCGGGCCGCCACGACCGGACGGCCGCTGCGGCCCGGCAGGCTTGCCCGCCGGCCTGGCGGCCGGTTTGCCCTGGGGTCTGCGCTCGCCCTGCGCCGCGTCCTGGGACTGGCCCTTGCGATCGGCCTGGGGCTTGCGCTGGGGCGGCGACGTCCGCTCGGCCGGGGATGTGCGCTTGGACGCGGGCTTCCGCTCGGTCGGGGACGTCCGCTCCGCCGCGGATGTGCGCTTGGACGCGGGCGTCCGTTCGGTCGGGGACGTCCGCTCCGCCGCGGACGTGCGCTTGGACGCGGGCGTCCGTTCGGTCGGGGACGTCCGCTCCGCCTGCGACGTGCGCTTGGACGCGGGCTTCCGTTCGGTCGGGGATGTGCGCTCCGCCTGCGACGTGCGCTTGGCCGCGGACGTCCGCTCGGTCGGGGACGTCCGCTCCGCCGGGGATGTACGCTTGGCCGGGGCCGTCCGCTTGGCCGGGGGTCTGCGTTCAGCCTGGGGCGAGCGCTCGGCCGGGGGATTGGCGGCGGCCGCCGGCTTGGCCAGGGTGGGGCGCCCGGGCGTCGCCTTGCGCGTGGCCGCCTTGGCATGACCCGAGGGGGCCTCCGCCGCGTCGACGCCGTCGCGGGCCCGGAAGAAGCCCATGACCTGGTCCTTGACAACCCGCCGCGGCGCCTCCTCCACCGCCCCCTCCTCCAGCTTGCCGAGCTGGAAGGGACCGTAGGCGGTGCGGATCAGCCGGGTGACCTGGAGCCCCAGCGTCTCCATCACCCGGCGGATCTCGCGGTTCTTGCCCTCCTTGAGGCCGACGGTGAGCCACGCGTTGGTGCCCTGGACACGGTCCAGCGCAGCCTCGATCGGGCCATAGGTCACGCCGTCGATGGTCAGCCCCTTGGCAAGGCCGGCCAGCTGGCGCTCGTCCACCGCGCCGTGCACGCGCACGCGGTAGCGCCGCGTCCATCCCGTCGCCGGGAGTTCCAGGAAGCGCGCCAGCTCGCCGTCGTTGGTGAGCAGCAGCAGCCCCTCGGTGTTGAGGTCGAGGCGACCGACGGAAACCACCCGCGGCATGCCCGCCGGCAGCTTCTCGAAGACGGTGGAACGCCCCTTCTCGTCGCGCGCCGTGGTCACCAGCCCGGCCGGCTTGTGGTAGCGCCACAGGCGGGTCGGCTCCGGCTCGGGGATCGGGGTGCCGTCGACCAGGACGATGTCGCCCGCCGTCACCACGCAGGCCGGGCTGTCCAGCGTGCGGCCGTTGACGGCCACCCGCCCCTCGGCGATCCAGCGCTCCGCGTCGCGGCGCGAGCACAGGCCGGCGCGCGCCAGCCGCTTGGCGATGCGCTCACCGCCGGTCTCGGGCGACTCGGCGGCGTCGGAACCGGCACCGGGCCGGGGGTCGCGGGGGCTGTCGGAAGGGGGCGTGTCCATGGCCGGGACCATAGGGCCAAGCCGCCCCACCCGCAACGGCGTCGTCAGTCCTCCAGACGGAAGCCGACCTTCATGATCACCTGGTACTGGGCGACCTTGCCGCCGCGGATCGCCCCGCGGATCTCCTGCACCTCGAACCAGTCGAGGTGCTGCAGCGACTGGGAGGCGCGCTCCACCCCGTTGCGGATGGCCTCGTCGATGCTGCCTTCGGCGGTGCCGACGATCTCGACCTTCTTGTAGACATGGTTTTCCATAGCGGATGCCCCCGGCGAACGGTGAACGAGACCCCCACCTTGGCCCCGAACGGGTCGGTGATCAACGGGGCGCGCTGCCGCGCGCCGCTGTGCCCGGACGGCGCCGCTTGACGGCGGCGCACCGGGCGCGCCACGCTGGGCGGCGATGGAACCGGCATCCCCCATGGAACTGGCGCTGGCCGAGGCCGAGGCGGCGGCGGCGCGCGGCGAGGTGCCGGTCGGCGCGGTGGTCGTCGACCCGGCGAGCGGCGCGGTGCTGGCGCGGGCCGGCAACCGCACCGAGGAGCTGCGCGACCCCACCGCCCACGCCGAGGTGCTGGCGATCCGCGCCGCCTGCGCCGCGCTGGGCTCACCGCGCCTGCCCGGCCTGGACCTCCACGTCACCCTGGAGCCCTGCGCGCTGTGCGCCGCCGCCATCAGCTTCGCCCGGCTGCGCCGGGTCTATTTCGGCGCCTACGACGCCAAGGGCGGCGGCGTCGAGCATGGGCCGCGGTTCTTCACCCAGCCCACCTGCCACCACGCCCCCGAGGTCTATGGCGGGTTCGAGGAGCGGCGGGCGGCGGCGCTGTTGCGCGGCTTCTTCAGCGGCCGGCGCTAACCCCCACCCTGCCCCCGCCGGTACCCGGACGGCAGGTTCTCGCGGAAGAACACGTCCATCTTGACGGGCGGCACCGCCACCGTGGCCGGCTCCGCCTCGCCGCGCTGGAGGCGGTGCAGCAGGTCCAGCGCCCCGGCCAGGATGGCGTCGGCGTCGGAGTTGATGACCGCGTCCATCGTTCCCTCGATCAGCAACTGGCGGGTGTCGCCCGACAGGCCGTGGCCGATGAAGACGACCGCGGCGGCCTTGCCGCGCTCGCGCAGGGCCCGGCCGATGCCGGCGGAGCTGCCGCCGACGTTGTAGATGCCGACGAGGTCGGGGTTCTGCTCGATCAGCGAGATGGTGTGGCGGTAGTTCTCGTCGGCATCGTCGTGCCCCTCGCGGGTGCCGACCGGGCGCAGGTGGGGGAAACGCTCGGCCAGCAGGCCGAGGAAACCGGCCTCGCGCTCGGAATGGGCGCGGTAGTTGGGACTGCCGGCGACCAGCCCGATGCTGCCCGGCGCGCCGCCGCAGAAGCGGCCGAGCAGGAAGCCGGCTGTGCGCCCGGCGGCCCGGTTGTCCAGGCCGAAATAGGCGACCCGGCCATGATCGGCAAGGTCGGAGACCATGGTGACCACGTGGCGGCCGGCCGCGGCCACGTCCTCCACCGCCTCGCGCACCGCGGGATGGTCGATGGCCATGAAGACGATCCCGTCGGCCCAGGCCGCCTGGCGGCGCACCGCCGCGGCCAGCGCCCCGGCGTCGAAGCTCTCGATGAAGAAGCAACGGATGCGCGCCCCGTCGCGCGACTTCGACGCGGCAAGGGCGCGCAGCTTGTCGCCCAGCAGCCGCAGATAGGGGTTGGTGCCCATGGGCAGCAGGAACGCCACGTTGGGCGGCGGCGGGCAGGCGAGGCGCGCGTGCTCCTCCGGCGCCAGATAGCCGAGGTCCAGCGCCGCGTCGAGCACCCGGCGCACGGTGCGCGCCTTCACCCCCTTGCGACGGTTTAGCACCCGGTCGACCGTGGCCGGCGACACCGCCGCGGCATCCGCCACGTCGCTCAACCGCGGCGCCCGCTGCGCGTCCGTCCGCCCGCCCGCGCCGCCGGGCGAGTCCGATGACACCTCAAAATCCATCATCTCTTCCCGTTTGATCTCGCGGTCTCTTGTTCCTAACGTTGTCGGAGCTGATTGTTGGCGGCGGGACGATGGCTGCGTCTCGCACACGATACCTCAAAACACATCAAGGGAGGGAAGGAATGAACGACACGTCCAAGGGTCCCGCCGGCCATCGCCTGAGCCGCCGCACCACGCTGGCCCTGGGGTTGGGGGCCGGCGCCGCGGCCATGCTGCCCGGGCGCTCGCGCGCCGCGTCGGTCAAGCTGCGCTACGGCCACAACAACGAGCCGGCCAGCGTGGCCGGCGCCCAGGCCGACTGGTTCGCCGAGGCGGTCGGCGCCCATTCGGGCGGCGACCTCGCGGTGGAGGTGTTCCCGTCGTCGCAGCTCGGCAAGCTGAAGGAGCTGGCCGAGGCGGTGTCGCTGGGCACCATCGCCTTCTCCCACAACACCGCCGGTGGCATCGGCTCGCTCTACGAGCCGTTCGCGGCGCTGGACACGCCCTACCTCTACCGCGACGTCGACCACCTGATGAAGGTGATGGACGTCACCTCGCCGGTCATGACGACGCTCAACCAGGGCCTGATCCAGGCCGCCAACATCCGGGTCATCTACGCCCACTATTTCGGCCGCCGGAACCTCACCGCCAACATGGCGGTGCGCAAGCCGGCCGATCTCGCCGGCGTCAAGATCCGTGCCGTTCCCTTCCCGATCTACACCACGGCGGTCGAGGGGCTGGGCGCCGCCCCGGTGCCGGTGGACTGGTCGGAGGTGCCGACCGCCCTGGCCACCGGGATCGTCGCCGGCCAGGAGAACCCGGTCAACGTCGTGCTCAACGTCAAGCTCTACGAGGTGCAGAGCCACCTGATGCTGACCGGCCACATGTCCAACGCCGAGGTGGTGGTGATGAACGAGGACGCCTGGCAGGGTCTGTCCGCGGCCCACAAGGAGGCGGTGACGGCCGCCGCCGCCGAGATCCGCGACCGCGCCACCAAGGCCATCGAGGAGAACGAGGCCAAGGACACCGAGGCGTTGCGCCAGCTCGGCATGACGGTGATCGGCCCGGACGAGGGGCTGGAGGTCGACGCCTTCCGCGCCTCGGTCAGCGCGCTGGTGCAGCAGCGCTTCGGCGCCAAGTACGGCGAGCTGTACGAGATGATCAAGGCGGTCGGCTGATCGGCGGCGGCAGGCAGGGACACGGGAACCCAGGGACATGGTGGCTTCAAGGACGAACGGCGGCGCCGGCCGGGCGCTGCGGGCGGCGGTCGGCGCCTGCCGGACGGCGGCGATCGTGCTGCTGGCGCTGCTGGCGGCGCTGGTGGTCGCCCAGGTGGTGGGGCGCAACCTGCTCAACCTCGGCCTGGCGTGGGCCGACGAGCTGGCGCGCCTCGCCGGCATCGCCGCGGTGTTCCTGACCGTGCCCCTGCTGGCCCTGCGCGGCCAGCACGTGGCGGTCGATCTGGTGCCCCAGGCGCTGCCGCCGCGGCCGCGCCGGCTCATGCTGCTGCTGGCCGACCTGTCGGTGCTGGTCTTCGCGGCGCTGTCGCTCTATGGCCTCCAATCCTTCCTGGGCCGGGCCGGCCGCTTCACCACCCCGGCCCTGGGCCTGTCCAACTGGGTGTTCTACGCCCCGGTGGTGGTCGGCTACCTGCTGCTGGCCGCGGTCATGCTGGCCCGGCTGGCCGGCCTCGACACCCGGCTCGACGCCGGCCCCGGCTCACGTCTTGCCGCGCACGCCCAGGGGGATCGACCGTGAGCCTCCTGCTGCTCGCCCTCTTCGTGGTCCTGATGGTCATCGGCGCACCGATCGCGGTCGCGCTGGGGCTGTCCTCCGGCCTCGCCATCGTCGCCTTCGGCCTGCCGGTCAACGTGCTGGCCCAGCGCGCCGTCAACGCCCTGGACTCCACGCCGCTGCTGGCGGTGCCGCTGTTCATCCTGGCGGCCAGCCTGCTCAACGCCCAGGGCGTCACCACCCACCTCTTCGACCTGGTGCGCCTGATCGTCGGCCGCATCCGCGGCGGCGTCGCCCAGGTCACCATCCTGGTCAGCCTGATCTTCTCCGGCGTGTCGGGGGCGGCGCTGGCCGACATCGGGGCGCTGGGCAAGATCCAGATCGGCCAGATGACCGGCCAGGGCTACCGCAAGGAGTTCGCCGCCGGCCTCACCGCCGCGGCGGCCACCATCGGCCCGATCTTCCCGCCGTCAATCCCGATCATCATCTACGCCAGCGTCGCCAACGTCTCGGCGGTCAAGCTGCTGCTGGCCGGCATCGTCCCGGCGCTGCTGATCACCGCGTGCCTGATGGCCCAGGTGGCGGTGATCGCCAAGGTGAAGGGGCTGCCCCGCGACGACGTCCGGCCGTCGCTGGGCGCCATCGCCCGCAAGGCGGTGGTCTCCGTCCCCGCCCTGCTGGCGCCGGCGCTGCTGATCGGCGGCCTGCTCAGCGGCTATTTCGGGCCGACCGAGGTGGCCGGGGTCACCGTCGCCTACGCCCTGCTGATCGGCTTCGCGGTCTACCGCACCCTGACCCCGCGCGCCGTGTGGGACTGCCTGCGCGAGACCGTGGAGGCCACCGCCAACATCCTCTTCGTGGTCTCCACCGCGGCGGTGTTCGCCTGGGTGCTGACCTTCGACCGGGTGCCCGCCACCGCCGGCGCCTTCCTGCTCGGCCTGTCCGACGACCCGCTGGTCCTGCTGTTCCTGGTCAACGTCCTGCTGCTGCTGGTCGGCATGGTGCTGGAATCCATCGCCGCCATCCTGATCATCGCGCCGATCGTCGCCCCGGCCCTGCACTCCGCCGGCGTCGATCCGCTGCAGCTCGGCGTCGTCTTCGTCCTCAACCTGATGATCGGCCTGCTGACGCCGCCCCTGGGCATGAGCCTCTACATGGTCTCGATCATCGCCGACATGCGGGTCCATGCGGTGATCCGGGGATGCCTCCCCTTCCTGGTGGCCCTGCTCCTCTCCCTGCTCGTCGTGTCCGCCGTGCCGGCGGTGTCGACGTGGCTCCCCAACTCCATCGTTCAATAGGTTCCCCATGAGCAGATTCCTGGGCGAGATCCGTCAGCTCGGCTACGTCGTCGACGACATCGAGGCGGCCATGGCCCACTGGTCCGAGGTCATCGGCGTCGGCCCCTGGTACTACAACCCGAAGGTGCCGATCGAGGACTACACCTACGACGGCCAGCGCCACGAGGTGCACAACGCCGTGGCGCTGGCCAACAGCGGCTTCATCCAGGTCGAGCTGATCGAGACCCGCAACGACGCGCCCTCCATGTACCGCGACTTCAAGCTGGCGGGACACCGCGGCCTGCAGCACGTCGCCTACTGGACCCAGAGCTTCGACGCCGACCGCGCCCGCATGGAGGCCGAGGGCTTCCGCGTCAAGATGAGCGGCAAGGTCGGCGCCCAGGGCCGCTTCGTCTATTTCGACCGCGAGGCCCATCCCGGCACGGTGATCGAGCTGTCGGAGGTGGTCGGTCCCAAGGGGCGCCTGTTCGACCTGATCCGCGACTCCTCCCAGGGCTGGGACGGCGCCGACCCGGTGCGGCCCTTCCCCGACCTCTCGACCCTGTGAGGCGGCGATGACCGCCCCCTTCATCGAAGCGGCCTATCTGGTCGAGACGCCCTGCGACCCCGACACGGTCGCCGGCATCATGGCCGGCGAGCAGAGCTGCGGCACCTTCGTGCGGGTCGCCGGAGAGACCGACGAGCTGCGCCGGCGCGCCGGCGCCCGGCTGCTGGCGGTCGAGGAGATCGAGCCGCTGGCGGCCCCCAGCCTGGCCAGCGCCTACCTCGCGCGCAAGGGGGCGACCGGCCCGTGGCGGCGCGCCCGGGTGCGCATCGCCTACCCGGTCGCCAACATCGGGGCCAACCTGCCGACCCTGGCGGCGACTGTGGCCGGCAATCTCTACGACCTGGGCGAGGTCACCGGGCTGCGCCTGGTGTCGGTGAGCGTGCCGGAGACGGTGCGGGCGCGCTTCGACCGGCCGGCGCTCGGCGTCGCCGGCACCCGGGCGCGGCTCGGCGTCGACGGCCGGCCGCTCTTCGGCACCATCATCAAGCCCAACGTCGGGCTGTCGTCGGACGCCATCGCCGAGCTGGTGGCGGTGCTGTGCCAGGCCGGCGTCGACTTCATCAAGGACGACGAGATCTGCGCCAACCCCGACCACGCGCCGCTCGACGCGCGGGTGCCGGCGGTGATGGCCGCGGTGCGTGCCCACCGCGACCGCACCGGGCGCGACGTCATGGTCGCCTTCAACATCACCGACGAGACCGACGCCATGAAGCGCCACGCCGACCTGGTGGAGCGCGAGGGCGGGTCGTGCGTCATGGTCAGCCTCAACTGGATCGGCCTGTCCGCGACCCAGACGCTGCGGCGCTGGACGCCCCTGGCGGTGCACGGCCACCGCAACGGCTTCGGCGCCTTCGCCCGCCACCCCGCCCTGGGCATCGGCTTCGACGCCTACCAGACGCTCTACCGCCTGGCCGGCGTCGACCACATGCACGTCCATGGCATCGGCGGCAAGTTCTCCGACCCGGCGGAGGAGGTCGAGGCAGCGGCGCGCCGCTGCCTCGCCGCGCTGTCCCCGGACGCGGCCGACGCCGGCGACGCCGTCCTTCCCGTGTTCTCGTCCGGGCAGTGGGCGGGCACCCTGCCGCGCACGTTGCAGGCGGTCGGCGGGGCGGACTTCATGTATCTGGCCGGCGGCGGCATCCTCGCCCATCCCGACGGGCCGGCGGCCGGCGTCGCCAGCCTGCGCGACGCCTACGCGGTGGCCGCCGCGGGCGGCGACCTCGCCGCCCAGGCCGCGACCCGGCCGGCGCTGAAGGCGGCGCTGGAGTTCTTCGGGCGATGACCGGCCCCCGGCCGGGCCCCGACCGGACGCCGGAGATCGTCTTCGTCGGCGACGACTTCACCGGGGCGTCCGACACCCTGGCGACCCTGGCCCGGGCGGGGCGCAGCGCCCGGCTGTTCCTGGGCGCACCGGACCCGGCGGCGCTGGCCGCCACGCCGCTGGACGCGGTGGGCGTGGCGACCGAGCTGCGCGCGCTGGATCCGGACTCCATCGCCCACCAGCTCGGCGCGCTCGGCGCGTCCGTCGCCGCCCTGGCGCCGCGCTTCGTGCACTACAAGGTCTGCTCCACCTTCGACAGCGGGCCCGAGATCGGCAGCATCGGCGCCGCGGTGCGCGCCCTGGAGGCCCGGCTGGAGCCGGCGCTGACGGTGGTCGTCGGTGGCCAGCCCAGCCTGCGCCGCTGGTGCCTGTTCGGCACCCTCTTCGCCGCGGCGTCCGACGGGGTGGTGCACCGCATCGACCGCCACCCGGTGATGCGCGTCCACCCCACCACCCCGATGGCGGAGTCCGACCTGCGCCGGCACCTCGCCGCTCAGGGCCTGGACGGCCTCGCCCTGCTGCCGTGGACGGAGATGGCGGAGGACGCCGACGCGCTGGCGGCGCGGCTGGCCGCTCTGCTCGCCGGAGGCCGCCGGCGCGTCCTGGTCGACGTCGCCGCCACCGCCCAGCTGGCCACCCTCGGCGCGGCGCTGCGCCGGCTCGATCCCGGCGGCGGCCGGCCGACCCTGCTGGTCGGCGCCAGCAGCGTGGCCGAGGCGCTGGCCGGCGCATCGGCGACCGGCCCCGACCGGCTCCCCCCGCCGCCCGCCGGGGCCACGCGCGGCCCCTGCCTGGTGGTCGCCGGCAGCCGGTCCGCGGTGACCGCCGGACAGGTCGCCGCGGCCTCCGGCTTCCACCGCGTGTGCGTCGCCCCCGAGGCCGTCGCCGACGGCCGCGCGGCGCGGCGCACCGTCGCCGCGGCGGCGGCGGCGCTGGGGCAGGGCCGGCACGTGCTCGCCCACCTCGACCCCGAGCGGGCCTACGGGGTCGCCGCGATCATTCTGGCGCGGCGGCTGGCCGACCTGGTTGCCGACATTCTCAACGCCGCGCCGGTGGGGGCGCTGGGCGTCGCCGGGGGCGACACCTCCAGCGTGCTGGTGCGCCGGCTGGGACTCGCCAGCCTCGACCATCTCGGCTCGCTGGACCACGGGGTGGCGGTGTGCCGCGGCCAGGCCGCCGAGCCGGCGCGCGACGGGCTGTGGCTGATGCTCAAGGGCGGGCAGATGGGCGGGACCGACCTGTTCGACCGCTTCGCCCGGGCCTGGTCGGGCGCGGCCTGACCCAGATCAATACTGCCCGACCACAATGTTGTTGGGGTTGCCTGCAACCGCCGAACACCCGACCGTCGCCGCACCGACCCCGCGTCCACCACCATGAGACGACCGATGTGCGCGACCGCCGACGGCTGCTTCCTGATCAAGGCCTATGAGCAGAGCCTGACCAAGCACGACCCCGAGACCGCGCTGCGCAAGGCGGCGCAGCTCTACCGCCGGACCAACACCGCGGCGAGCGAGACCGAGGCGCTCGACTTCGTGCGCCGCTTCGTCGGACCCTCGGCGGCACCGGCCTGCACGGCCTGCGGGTGAGAGCCCGGCGGGCCAGCCCCTCAGCGCGCGACGGCGCGCCAGCCCCTCAGCGCGCGACGGCGCGCCAGCCCCTCAGCGCGCGACGGCGCGCCAGCCGATGTCGCGGCGGCAGAAGCCGCCCGGCCAGTCCAGGCGATCCACCGCCGCGTAGGCGCGGGTCTGCGCCTCGGCCACCGTGGCGCCGGTGGCGGTGACGCCGAGGACGCGGCCGCCGGTGGCCAACACCCGGCCGTCATCGGTGGCGGCGGTGCCGGCGTGGAAGACCGTCACCCCCGCCACCGTGCCGGCGGCGGCGAGGCCGCGGATCTCGGTGTTCCTCGCGTGGTCGCCGGGGTAGCCGTTGGCGGCCATGACCACGCACAGCGCCACCTCGTCGCGCCAGCGCACGTCGAAGGTCTTCAGCCCGCCATCGGCCGCGGCGACCAGGGCGGCCAGCGCGTCGGACTTCATGCGCATCATCAGGGTCTGGCACTCCGGGTCGCCGAAGCGGACGTTGAACTCCAACGTCTTCGGAATCCTGGTGCCGTCCGGGCCGTCGACGATCATCAACCCGGCGAACAGCACGCCCTTGAAGGGCCGCCCCTCGGCCGCCATGCCGGCGACGGTGGGCCGCACGATCTCGCGCATCACCCGCTCCTGGAGGTCCGGCGTCAGCGCCGGGGCCGGGGAATAGGCGCCCATGCCGCCGGTGTTGGGGCCGGTGTCGCCCTCGCCCACCGCCTTGTGGTCCTGGGCCGACGCCAGCGGCAGCGCCGTCTCGCCGTCGCACAGCGCGAAGAAGCTGACCTCCTCGCCGTCCAGGAACTCCTCCACCACGATCTCCGCCCCGGCGTTGCCGAAGCGGCCGCCCACCAGCGCCTCGTCGATGGCGGCGAAGGCCTCCGCCTCGGTGCGGGCCACGGTGACGCCCTTGCCGGCGGCCAGCCCGTCGGCCTTGACCACGATGGGCGCGCCGTGGGTGCGGACGTAGTCCTTGGCGGCGTCGGCGTCGGTGAAGCGGCCGTAGAACGCCGTGGGCACGCCGTACTTGGCCAGAACGTCCTTCATGAAGCCCTTGGAGCCTTCCAGCGCGGCCGCCGCCGCGCTGGGCCCGAAGGCCTTGACGCCGGCCGCGGTCAGCCGGTCGACCAGCCCCAGCACCAGCGGCCCCTCCGGCCCGACGACCACGAAGTCGATGGCGTTGGCGGCGACCCAGGCGAGAATGCCGTCGACATCATCGGCCTTCAACGGCACGCAAGTGGCGACGTCGGCGATGCCGGCGTTGCCCGGCGCGCAGTAGAGGGCGTCGCACAGGGTGGAGCCGGAAATCGCCCAGCACAGGGCGTGCTCGCGCCCACCGGAGCCGACCACCAGAACCTTCATGACACCCCACCCTTCGCGCTTGTTGCCGGATGCGTGCCTTGTATCATGGCGCCGCCATGACTCAAGACCCCGATACCGACACCCCGCCCTCGGCCCCCGTCGTCGCCCAGCCGGCGCGGCCCGGGAGCAATCTGCCCGAATACTCGGTGGGCGACCTCGCCCGGGCGCTCAAGCGCACCATCGAGGACTCCTACGGCTTCGTCCGGGTGCGCGGCGAGATCTCCCAGCCCAAGCGCCACTCCTCGGGCCACTGCTACCTGCGCCTCAAGGACGACACCGCGGTGATGGAGGCGGTGTGCTGGCGTGGCACCGTCGCCAAGCTGGCGGTCAAGCCCGAGGAGGGGCTGGAGGTCATCGTCACCGGCCGCGTCACCACCTACCCCGGCCGCTCCCAGTACCAGCTCGTGATCGAGACCATGGAGCTGGCCGGCGAGGGCGCGCTGCTGAAGATGCTGGAGGAGCGCAAGCGCCGGCTGGCCGCGGAGGGGCTGTTCGATCCGGCGCGCAAGCGGCCCCTGCCCTTCCTGCCCCGGGTCATCGGCGTCATCACCTCGCCCACCGGGGCGGTGATCCGCGACATCCTGCACCGCCTCGCCGACCGCTTCCCGCGCCACGTCCTGCTGTGGCCGGTGGCGGTGCAGGGCGAGGCCGCGGCCGCCCAGGTGGCCGCCGCCATCGAGGGCTTCAACCGGCTGCAGGCCGGCGGCCCGGTGCCGCGCCCCGACCTGCTGATCGTGGCGCGCGGCGGCGGCTCGCTGGAGGACCTCATGGCCTTCAACGAGGAGGTGGTGGTGCGCGCCGCCGCGGCCAGCGCCATCCCGCTGATCTCCGCGGTCGGCCACGAGACCGACACCACCCTGATCGACTTCGCCGCCGACCGCCGCGCCCCGACCCCCACGGCGGCGGCGGAGATGGCGGTCCCGGTGCGGGCCGAGCTGCTGGCCCAGGTGCTGGACTGCGCGCGCCGCATGGTCGGCTCCACCCACCGCCTGGTGGCGGAGCGGCGCACCCGGGTCGAGGGGCTGGCCCGCGGCCTGGGCGATCCGCGCGCCCTGCTGGAGGGCCACGCCCAGCGCCTGGACGACCGCGCCGAGCGGCTGTCCCTGGCGATGGCGGCGCTGCTGGAGCGCCGGCGCACCCGCAGCGCCGAGGCGGCGGCCCGCCTGCGCCACCCGCGCGAGCGCCTCGGCGACGCCCGCAACGCGCTGACCCTGAACGCCCGCGCGCTGGACGCCGCGCTGCGCCACGCCGTGCTCAAGGCCGGCAGCCAGTTCGAGCGCACCGCCGGGCGCCTGGCGCTGCGCCCGCTCACCACCCGGCTGGAGGAGGGTGCCCGCCGCCTGGGCGAGCTGGGCCCCCGCCTGGAGCGTGCCTACGCCACGGGGGTGGCGGAACGGACCGCCCGCTTCGCCACCGCCGGCCAGCTCCTGGAAAGCTATTCCCACAAGGGCGTGCTGGCCCGCGGCTTCGCCCTGGTGGAGGACGCCGCCGGCCGCGCCCTGACCAGCGCCACCGAGGCCACCCCCGGCCGGGCGGTGTCCCTGGTCTTCCACGACGGCCGCGCCGCGGCGACCGTGGAGGGCGCCCCCGCGGCCCCCCCGCCGGAGACGCCGGCGATCAGGGAGCGCAGGGAGACCAAGGACCGCAAGCCGTCTCGCCCGCCGCAGCAGGGAACCCTGTTCTGAGCCGACGGCGACGGGGAGAGGGCTGAAAACGGCGCATGAACAGCGGTGAGGGCGCGGCGTGGCGGGCCGGTGGGCCGGCTACTCCCCCCGACCGCCGGCGTCGCGGGCCAGGCCGGCGATCACCGTCCAGCCCACATGGTCGTCCGGGTCGATCCGCGCCAGCGTGTCCAGCAGGGCGTCGGCCTCGGCGAACCGGCCGCGCTTCAGGCGGATGAAGGCCAGGGCCTTCAGGGTGAACAGGGTGAAGCGCGGCGCCCCCGGTGCCGGCCAGTCGGCGGTGGCGGGCTCCAGCCGGCGCCAGTCCGCCGGCCAGCCGCCCAGCGCGGCGGCGGTGTCCAGGGCGACCAGGGCCACCCGCTCGGCCTCGGCGTGGCGCGCCCGGTTGAAATAGAACTTGTAGAGCGCGAAGAACACCGGCAGCACCCGCGGCCCGGCGCGGTGCGCCTGCCACAGCAGCGCCTCGCACCGCGCCGTGTCGTGGCGCGCCTCCACCGCCGCCTGCAGCAGCGTGTCCACATGCTCCGGCACGTCGCCGAAGGCCATGCGGCCGTCGGGAATGCGCAGCTCGATCGGTCGGTCCATCCCTCCCCCCTCGGTTCTGTCGGGCCTCGCCCAAACCCCACATCGTCCGTGTGGCGCGAACCGCACCATGCAATCCGCGGGCCGGCACCGACTCGGGGGGGGTGTTGTCGAGAACCCGACACGGCCCTGTCGCAAACGCGTCAGTCCGCCGCACCCGACCGAGGGGTCAGTGTCTTGATAAAGAACATTTTCCCGGATTGGCCCGCCTCTTGCTTGATGGCTGGGCAGACACGCTGACCAGCGGAAGGAGAGCGGACATGGTGACCCTGACGGACTCGGCGGTGGCCACGTTGGAACGGGTGCTGGCGGGCTCCGGCCCGGCCGCCCGGGGACTGCGCATCGCGGTGGCGGACGGCGGTTGCGCCGGACTGAAGTACCAGATGGGGCTGGAGGCCGAACCCGGCGACGCCGACGCGGTGCTGGAGTTCGGCCCGGTCACCGTCTTCGTCGACGCCGCCAGCCAGCCCTTCCTGGACGGGGTGGTGGTCGACTTCGTCGAGGGCATCGAGGGCTCGGGCTTCCGCTTCGACAACCCCAACGCCACCGGCTCCTGCGGGTGCGGCAAGTCGTTCTCGACCGGCAGCTGCTCGACGCCGCCCGCCGAGGGTGCGGGCGCCGGCTGCGGCAGCCACGCCCACTGAGCCAGCACCCGCAAACGCCGTTCAAGGGAAAGGCAGAGCCAGCCATGTGGAACTACACCGACAAGGTCAAGGAACACTTCTTCAACCCGAAGAACGCCGGCGTGCTGGACGACGCCAACGCCGTCGGCGAGGTGGGGTCGATCTCCTGCGGCGACGCGCTGAAGCTGATGCTGAAGGTGAACCCCGACAGCGAGGTGATCGAGGACGCGCGCTTCCAGACCTTCGGCTGCGGGTCGGCCATCGCGTCCTCCTCGGCGCTGACCGAGCTGATCATCGGCAGGACGGTGGACGCCGCGCTGTCCCTGACCAACCGCGACATCGCCGACTACCTCGGCGGCCTGCCGCCGGAGAAGATGCACTGCTCGGTCATGGGCGCCGAGGCGCTGCACGCCGCCATCGCCGCCTACAAGGGGGAGGAGTGGGCGGACGACCACGAGGAGGGCGAGCTGGTCTGCAAGTGCTTCGGGGTCGACGCCGCGATGATCGAGCGGGCGGTGACCGTCAACGCCCTCTCCACGCTCGAAGAGGTGACCCACTACACCAAGGCCGGCGGCTCCTGCCAGACCTGCCACGAGAAGATCGAGGAGGTGCTGGAGGAGGTGCTGGCCAAGGCCGGTCGCGAGATGGGCGCCAGGCCGCCCAAGGCCATGGTCGGCCTGGACGCCATCAAGCCGCTCCAGGCCAAGGCGCCCGCCGCCGAGGCGCCGGGCCGGATGACCAACGTGCAGCGCATGAAGGCGATCATGATGGCGATCGAGGAGATCCGGCCGCAGATCCAGCGCGACGGCGGCGACGTGGAGCTGGTCGACATCGACGGCAAGGACATCTACGTGCGCCTGAGCGGCGCGTGCTCCGGCTGCTCCCAGTCGGCCGGCACCATGATGGGGGTGCAGATGAAGCTGGTGGACAAGCTGGGCGAGTTCGTGCGCGTCAAGCCCGCCTCCCTGATGCCGGCGGGGGCGTGACGCCATGACCGGGATCTATCTCGACAACAACGCCACCACCCGCGTCGATCCGCTGGTCCTGGCGGAGATGCTGCCGCTCTTCACCGAGCAGTTCGGCAACGCGTCGTCGATGCACGGCTTCGGCGGCGCCGTCGGCGGCAAGATCGAATGGGCGCGCCAGCAGGTGCAGGCGCTGCTGGGCGCCGCCCACGACAGCGAGGTCGTCTTCACCTCCGGCGGCACGGAGAGCGACAGCACCGCCATCCTCTCGACCCTCGAGGCGTTCCCCAAGCGCCGCGAGATCGTCACCAGCGTCGTCGAGCACCCCGCCGTGCTGTCGCTGTGCGACTACCTGGAGAAGAAGCGCGGCTTCACCGTCCACCGCATCCCCGTGGACGGCAAGGGCAACCTGGACCTGGAGGCCTACGACGCCGCCCTGTCGGAGAACGTCGCCATCGTCTCCATCATGTGGGCCAACAACGAGACCGGCACCCTCTTCCCGGTCGAGGAGCTGGCGGTGAAGGCGAAGGCGGTGGGCGCCCTGTTCCACAGCGACGCCGTGCAGGCCGTGGGCAAGCTGCCGATGCGGCTGGCCGACAGCGCCATCGACCTGCTGTCGCTGTCCGGCCACAAGCTGCACGCGCCCAAGGGCATCGGCGCTCTCTACGTCAAGCGCGGCACGCGGTTCCGTCCGCTGCTGCGCGGCGGCCACCAGGAACGCTCGCGCCGCGCCGGCACCGAGAACGCGCCGGGCATCGTCGGCATGGGGGCGGCGGCGGAGCTGGCGCTGCACCACATGGCCGACGAGAACACCCGGGTGCGGGCCATGCGCGATCGCCTGGAACGCGCCCTGCTGGAGGCGATCCCCAACTGCTTCGTCACCGGCAACCCCGACAACCGGCTGCCCAACACCTGCAACGTGGCGTTCGAGTACATCGAGGGCGAGGCCATCCTCCTTCTGCTGAACGAGCACGGCATCGCCGCCTCCTCCGGCTCGGCCTGCACCTCGGGCTCGCTGGAGCCCAGCCACGTCATGCGGGCCATGGGCGTGCCCTACACCGCGGCCCACGGGGCGACCCGGTTCTCGCTGTCGCGGGAGACCACCGACGCGGAGATCGACACGGTGATCCGGGTGATGCCGGAGATCATCGCCCGCCTGCGCGCGCTCTCGCCCTACTGGGCCGGGGCCGGTGCGGCGCCCAAGGCCTTCCAGCCGGTCTACGCGTGAGCCCATCCCCCTCTCCCGCTGCGGGAGAGGGGACCAGAACGAGGTCGCCCTGCATGCCCACCGCCAGGTTCGTGACCATCAACGACACCACCCTGCGTGACGGCGAGCAGACCGCCGGCGTGGCCTTCTCGCTCGACGAGAAGATCGCCATCGCCCGCGCGCTGGACGCCGCCGGGGTGCCGGAGCTGGAGGTCGGCATCCCCGCCATGGGCGAGGAGGAGCGCGACGGCATCCGCGCCGTGGCATCGCTCGGCCTGGCGTGCCGGCTGATGCTGTGGTGCCGGATGCACGAGACCGACCTCGCCGCCGCCGCGCAGTGCCGCGGCGTCGGCTTCGTCAACCTCTCCATGCCCATGTCCGACATCCACATCGCCGGCAAGCTGCGGCGGTCCCGCGCCTGGGTGCTGTCGGAGATCGAGCGCAAGGTCAAGGCAGCCCGCGACCTGGGCTTCGAGGTGGCCGTCGGCGGCGAGGATTCCAGCCGCGCCGACATGGACTTCCTGGTCACCGCGGTGACCGTGGCGCAACTCGCCGGGGCACGCCGCTTCCGCTTCGCCGACACGCTGGGGGTGCTCGACCCCTTCCAGACGCGCGACCGCATCGCCCGGCTGCGTCGGGCCAGCGACATCGAGATCGAGATCCACGCCCACGACGACCTGGGCCTGGCCACCGCCAACTCCCTGGCCGCCATGCTGGGCGGGGCCAGCCACGTCAACACCACCGTCAACGGCCTGGGCGAGCGCGCCGGCAACGCGCCGCTGGAGGAGGTGGTGATGTCCCTGAAGGTCCTGTACGGCCGGGACACCGGCGTCGACACCCAGGCGCTGGGCACCATCTCCGACCTGGTGGAGGCCGCCTCCGACCGGCCGGTCGCGGTGAACAAGTCGATCGTCGGCGACGCCGTCTTCACCCACGAGGCCGGCATCCACGTGGACGGGCTGCTGCGCGACCGCCGCACCTACCAGAACTTCGACCCCGCCGAGGTCGGGCGCGAGCACCGCATCGTGCTGGGCAAGCATTCCGGCACGGCGGCGGTGAAGCTGGCCTGCGAGCGCATCGGCGTGCCGGTGGATGACGCCACGGCGCGCCTGGTGCTGGGCCTGGTGCGCGCCTTCGCCACCCGTACCAAACGCGCACCGACGCCGGACGAGCTGCGCGGCTTCCTCGCCGCCGTCGCCGTTCCCGTTCCCGCCTGAAGGGGGAGACGCCATGGCCACCGGCCTGTGGACGCTGCTGAGGGAAGACGTGGCCTGCGTGTTCGAGCGCGATCCCGCCGCGCGCACGCGCTGGGAGGTGCTGACCTGCTACCCCGGCGTCCAGGCGGTGATCGGCCATCGGCTGGCCCACGCGGCGTGGCGGCGCGGCTGGCTGTGGCCGGGCCGCTTCCTGGCCTACCTGGCCCGCGCCGTGACCAACGTCGACATCCACCCCGGGGCGCGCATCGGCCGCCGCTTCTTCATCGATCACGGCGCCTGCGTGGTCATCGGCGAGACCGCCGAGGTCGGCGACGACGTCACCCTGTACCACGGGGTGACGCTGGGCGGCACGTCGTGGAGCAAGGGCAAGCGCCACCCCACCCTGTGCGACGGGGTGCTGGTGGGGTCGGGGGCGAAGATCCTCGGCCCCATCACCGTGGGCCGCGGCGGCCGGGTCGGCGCCAACTCCGTCGTCACCAAGGACGTGCCCGAGGGGATGACCGTGGTGGGCATCCCCGGGCGGGTCGTCCGCCCGGCCCGCGCCCGCGCGCCCGCGCACGGCATCGACCTCGACCACCACCTCATGCCCGACCCGGTGGGCAAGGCGATCGCCTGCCTGATCGACCACATCAACCGCATCGAGGCGCGCCTGGAGGCCCATGCGGCCGAGGAGGCGGGCCGGACCGATCCCTTCCGCGCCGCGCTCGGCGGCATCGTCTGCGCCGCCTGCGGCGACCTGTGCGACCAGGACGGCTGCTGCACGGTGGGCGACGAGGCCCCCTCGCCATCCCCATCCCTTTCCCCTTCCCCTTCCCCGACCGGCAGGAGTGCGACCCCATGAGCTTCAAGGACGACCTGGAGGACCTGGAGACCGCCGAGGATTTCCTGACGTTCCTCGGCGTGGCCTTCGATCAGCGGGTGGTGCACGTCAACCGCCTGCACATCCTGCAGCGCTTCCACGAGTACCTGGCCGGCGACCCGCACATGGACGGGCTGGACGACGCCGCCCTGGCGACGCGGTACCGCGACCACCTGCGCCACGCCTACACCGACTTCGTCACCTCCAACGCCATCGCCGAGAAGACCTTCAAGGTCCACAAGGAGGAGGCCCGGAAGATGAGCGACCGCTTCGTCCCGCTGGACGCGCTGGCGACGCCGCTGAAAGGATAGGACCACCCGCCCACCCGCCACCACGCGCCCCACCACGCGGCGCCCGGCCCACAACCGGGCGCCGCGTCGTCGTTTTCGGCCTCCCACGGGTGGACATTGCCGCCACAATCGGTTCCAATCCCTGCGCCGGTGACTGGAGCACCGGCGCCCGGTCGTTTGCATGGGGGGCAGTGATGGCAAAGGCCCTGGCGCTGTGGACATGTCCACGATCCGTTTCGACTGCGTTCGAAGTCATGATGATGGAACGCGGTGACTTCCAGGTCCGCCATGAACCCTACGGGCCGGCCTACTATTTCAGCGAACAGCGTCTCAGCACCCGCAAGACCGAGGTGGCGCCGCAACCGGATCACAACTACGACCGCGTCACCGCCGGGCTGCTGGACGCGGCGGCCCGCGGCCCGCTCTTCTTCAAGGACATGGCGTACTATGTCGAGGCGCACCTGGACGCACCGTTCCTGTCGCGGTTCGAGAACACCATCCTGATCCGCGACCCGGCGGCGCAGCTGCCGTCGCTGTACCGCTCCTCCCCGGACTTCACGATGGACGAGACGGGCCTTCCCGCCCTTCACCGCCTGGCGACGGCCGTGCACGCCATGACCGGACGGATGCCGGTGATCATCGATGCCAGTGATCTGGTCGCCGACCCGGCGGCCACCGTCGCCGCCTATTGCCGCGCCGTCGGCATAGCGTTCCGACCCGACTCCCTGACCTGGGAACCGAAGGTGCGGCCGGAACTGAACTGGTGGGACGGCGGCAGTTGGCACGCGAACGTCTCGAAATCGACCGGCTTTGCAGCGCAGGCACGCGACGACGGCCCCGCCATCGACACGACTCCGGTCCTGGCGGACGCCTACCGCACCTGCGCACCGCTCTACGCGGACCTGCGGCAGCACGCGCTGCGCCCCGTCCCCGCCGGGACCACGGCGGCTTGATCCGGTCGACCGGCCCCGGCCACCAAACGGGAGCAAGCGATCCTCGCCATCAACCGGGAAGGGACCCGGCCAGTCCCACCCGACACAGGGAAAACCTAAAAGGGAAATATTCAGATAATCCGCAACCAAACGTCAAGTATTGACGGTCTGTTCTTGCTCGTATACCGATTGATCATTGACATCCCGGTCGCCGATATGCCTCCGTAAATTGGTCGATTCCATGACGAATAAACCCAGACGAAGGGGATGACTTAACGCAGGCGAAACGGCGGGCACGCGCGGAGGCGAATGTCCCGGCATTCCTTCAAACACCGGTGATGGGGACGCATGGACCGCGGGCACGCGGATGGGCCGTCCCCGGCGTCACCCTTCCAACCAGGAGGCCATCCATGCCACTGTCCGTTTTGTCCCTGCCGGCGGAACCGCTCGAGTTCCAGATGTTCGTCATGGACGAACTGGCCGACGCGGCCGCGGCCGCGGGACGCGATGTCATCAAGCTCACCATCGGCATTTCCGAACTGCCCATCCCCGAGCGGGTTCAGTCGGTGTTCGAAAGCGGCCTTCGCAACCTCGATGTCACGCGGCTTGTCTATCCCCAGGGCCTGCCCGCACTGCGCAGCGCCATTGCCGAGCACTACAACACCCGCTATTCGGCGGGTTGCGCCCCTTCGCAGATCATCGTCAACGTCGGAACCTCGTCGATCTTTCGCAACATCTTCCAATTGACCTGCCGGCCGGGCCAGAAGATCCTTCTCCCCCGCCCCTATTATTGCCTTTATCTCCTGAGCGGCATGCTCGCCGGGGCGCGGATCGAGCATTACGACATCGATCCGGAGACGATGCGCCTCGACCTCACGTCCTTCGCCAAGGCCTACACACCGGAAGACACGGCGGTCGTCGTGCTGAACAGCCCGGGCAATCCCCTCGGCAACATCCTCGGCGAGGACGAGGTGGCGGCGATCAACGAGATCGTCGGCGGCCGCTCCTACATCGTCCATGACGAGATCTACAACAACGTGGTGTTCGACGGCACCTATCGCTGCCCGCTGGCCTATCTCGACCGGCATCGCGAGGTGCAGATCGTCACCAACAGCTTCTCCAAGGGCTTCCGGATGTACACCAAGCGGATCGGCTACGCGATCCTGCCGGACAGCCTGATCATGCCCATGCGGATCGTGCAGCAGCACACCCTGCTGACCAGCGACCCGGTGTCCCAGTTCGCCATGATCGAGGCCCTGAAGGACGAGGACAGCCCGCGGGAGCTGACCGCCCTCTACGCCGCCCGCGCCCGCTGCACGGTGGACCGGCTGGCCAACACCGGGTGCCGCCCGATCGAGCCGAAGGGCGGATTCTACGCCATGCTCGACTGCCGCGCCTGGATCGAGCGCCACGGCATGGCCGATTCCAAGGACCTCGCCCGCGACATCCTGGAACGGGTGAACGTCTCCACCGTCCCGGGAACCGATTTCGGCATGCCCGACGCCCTGCGCCTCAGCTTCTGCCAGAGCCGCTATGACGAGGCGATCGACCGGCTGCACGATTACTTCATCGGCTGACGCCGTCCGCTGCGTCATCGGCTGACGCCGTCCGCGGAAGAAGGGAGAACACGATGGCGATCTACGACGAGATCGGCGCCCACTACGACCTGATCTATCCCGAGACGGCCAAGCGCGTGCCGTTCGTGCGGGACACCCTGCGCGCCGTGGGTGCCAACGCCGTGCTGGAGCTGGGGACCGGAACCGGCCTCTATCTGAAGCCGCTGAAGGACGCGGGCTTCGACGCCGTGGGCATCGACGTCAGCACGGCCATGCTCGCCGCGGCGCGGGCCAAGGACCCGGACCTGCAACTGCACCAGCAGGACGCGACCCGCTTCACCCTGGACCGGCGCTTCGACGCCATCCTCGCCCTCAGTTCGTTCCTGGTGGTGCTGGACACGGAGGAGGCGTTCCGCCGGTGCCTGGCGCGCTGCGCCGAGCATCTGGAGCCGGGCGGACACCTGCTGGCCGAAATGCCCAACCACGAGGTGGAGATCGCCGACCTGAACCACCGCCAGGAGACGGTCACCACCCCGGACCAGGCCTTCACCGCGGTGATCCAGTACAGCCGCACCGCCACCCACTGGACCGAGGCATGGCACCTGTTCGAGGCGGCGAAGGACACCTTCCGCAACCGGACGGTCCATTGCTCGGAACGGCTCTACGACGTGGCGAAGACGCAGGAGACCTTCCGCGGCCTGGGGTTCACCCTGGTCGGCACGTGGGGCGACCTTCGCGGCGCCCCCCACGACCCCGCGACGTCGCCGCGCCATGTCTGGCTGTGGAGGAAGGGATGAGCGGTCCGGCGCGCGGAGGGCCGCCGCCGGACAGCGTCGGCCACGCCCGCGCCCATTACGACCGCGACCTGTCGGACCGGTTCTATCACCGGGTCTGGGCGGAGGACGACCTGCTCATCGGCGTCGGCATCTTCGCGGCCGCCGCCGACGGTTTGCAGACCGCCTGCCGCCGCACGGTCCGGACGCTGATGGACCGGCTGCCGGCGCCGGCGCCCGGCACGCCGCTTTCCATCCTGGACCTGGGCGCCGGCTACGGCGCCGCCGACCGCATCCTGGCGCGGGAGCTGGACTGCCGGGTGGTCGCCCTCAACCTCAGCGCCACCCAGAACGCGGAGCACCGCCGGCGCAACCGCCTGGCCGGGCTGGACGAGCGCATCCGCGTCCTGGAGGGCGACTTCCAGCGCCTGCCCGACGACCTCGGCCCGTTCGACGTGGTGTGGTCGCAGGACGCCTTCGTCCACGCCAGCGACCGCGCGGCCCTGTTCACCGGGATCGACCGGGTGCTGCGGCCCGGCGGCCGGCTGGTGTTCACCGACCTGCTGCGCGATCCCGGCGCGCCGGCGGATGCGCTGGAAGAGGTGCGGGCCCGCCTCGGCCTCGCCGGGATCGAAAGCGCCGACGGCTATCGCCGGCTGGCCGGGGACCAGGGGTGGCGCGTGGCGGCGGCAGAGGACCTCTCCCCCCACATTGCCGCCCACTACCGCCGCCTGCTGACAACCCTGGAGGCGCGCCGCCCGTCGCTCGGCGACGCCTTCTCCGCCGACGACCTCGACCGCATCGCCGCCGGCATCACCGTGTGGGTGACCGCGGCCGAACAGGGCCACCTGCGGTGGGGACTGTTCGACATGGAAAAGCCGGTGGGCGGCGCATCGTGAGATGACATGGACAGGGCCGTGGGCCGACCACCTCCCACCGCCCTTCCCAGGGCCACCCCCTACACCGGAACCACCGTCCGCTCCGGCTCCGCGACGGCTTCGTCATCCGGCCGGTAGCGCACGGTCCGGTGCGGCATGCCCAGCGGGATGCCGACCGCTTGCAACGACAGCTTCGCCCGGCGCCGGAACTCGCGGCCGACGGAGAAGTCCGCCTCCAGCACGTCCAGCATGACCAGGAAGGCCTGGGTGCCGGCCTTGTGGTCCAGCCGGTGGACGCCCCCCTTGACCGACGCGGACTTCAGGTTGGCGATCCCGTCGGCGGTCATGGTGGCGGCGACCTCCTTCAGCAGGGCCACCACCCGGTCGGCATCGGCGGAGAACGGCACCTCGAGGACGATGGTCACCCGCGACCATTCCTTGTTGTAGTTGCTGACGTAGCGGATCTGCCCGTTCGGGATGAAATGGAGCTGACCGTCCGTGTAGTCGCGGACCGTCGTCAGCCGCAGGCCGATGGATTCCACCTCGCCCATCAGCCCGTTGATGGTCACGTAGTCGCCGCGGTTCAGCTGGTTCTCCAGCAGCAGGAAGAAACCGGCGAAGACGTCGCGCATGATCGCCTGGGCACCGAAGGCCACCGCCAGGCCGAAGACACCGAAGGAGGCGATGATCGGCGTGACGTCGATGTTGACGACCTGGAGCATGTAGATCAACGCCAGCACGACGATCAGCGCGGTGATGGTCTTGTGGAAGATGCCGAACAGGGTGCGGGCGCGCTCCTCCCGCTCGCGCTGCTGGGCGGCGTCGAGCACCGCCCCGCCATCCTTGGTCCGCACCGGCCGCAGGAACATGCGCCGGCCGGCCCGGCGGCTGATCAGGATCAGAAGCACAGCGGCCACGGGGATGATCACCAGCGAGATGATCGATTCGAGGAAGCGGGATTGCAGCATCTCCTGCCGCTCCCGCTGCAGCAGGCCGATTTCCCCCACCTCCGCTCCGGGGATGGCTCCGGACAGGCGGTCGCCGCCGGCCACCAGCCCCTGCATCTCGCTGGGGGCGTAGCCGGCGAGGCGGAAGACCGTGCGTTGCAGCTCCGCCTTCGCGGTCTCCAGTTCGGCCACCACACTGCGGTACTGGCTGAGCCGGGTGTCCAGCGCGCCCAGCGGGGCGGCGTCGGCCTCGATGCGGCGCGACCAGTCGCGGTAGCCGGCCGCCGCCGCCCAATCGTCGCGCAGGCCGGCCACCAGGTCGCGGCGGGCGGCGTTGGCCGCGTCGCCGCCATCGGTGGGCAGCTTGGGCAGGGACTTGGGCGGGACGTCGACGCCGGTGCGGTCCTTCAGCCCGGCCAGCAGATCCGCCACCTTGGCGGGGTGGAGGACGGCCCGGACGCGCACACCCTCGACGTCGAGGCGGGTGTCGTTGTCGGTGGCCACCCGTGCCACCACGCCGTTGAGCGCGGTCATGGCCTCGCGCTGCCTCTCCGTCAGCTCGATGACCTTGCCGAGGTGCTGCTGGCGTTGCTCGACGTTGGCGATCCGGCGCTCCAGCACGATGAGGCGGGTGTAGTAACGCACCAGCAACTCGTCGATGGTGCCCGTTTCCTGGGAGCCGAAATAGGTGCCGAGGTCATGGTAGACGCCCTGGTCCTCGGCGATCCGCCGATTGATCTCGCGCTCCAGCATCCGCCGTTCCAGCTCGTCGAGCGTGTCGATGTTCTCGAACTGGGCGAACTGCTGGCGCAGGGCGACGTGCTCGGCAAAGGCCTCGGTCATGCCGGTCAGCAGCTCGGCCCACGACGACAGCGGCGTGATCAGATCCTCCTGCGGCACCGGGGCCATCATCGCCTCGCGCCGTTCGGTGACATCCCCCAGCGCGCGCCGCAGCTCGGTCACGCGGTCGGACAGCCCGGTCACCCGCTTGCGGTCCAGCCACGGCTTCAGCTCCTCGTCCGGCGGGGCGTCGGCCAGCGCACCTTCCGCCTGTCGCAGTTGCAGGGTGGTGGCGGCCCCCCAGGCACGCCGCGCCGCTTCCAGCGCCGCTTCGGTGGCCTCGACCTGCTCGCCCAGCCGCAACTCGTGGGCGGCCAGCGCCGTGGCCAGCGCGCCGCGCAGCTCCGTGTGCTCCTTGTGGTAGGTCAGGCGTCGGACGACCACCTGATCACGCAGCTCGCGGGTCCCCGCCAGCCAGCGCTCCACCAGGGGCTGCGCCTTGGCCGGCGCGGCCGGGGCCGGGGTCGCCGCAGCGGGCGCCGCCTCCACCGCCACCGCCGATTCCGCCGCCGGCGCGGCCACCGCCGTGACCGGGGCCGTGACCGGGGCCGTGACCGGGGCCAGGTCCGCGACCGGGGCCGCCGAACCGGGCGCCACGGCGCCGACCCCGGCGGCCGCGGCGGCGGGCGGGACCGCGGTGCCGTTGGCCGCGGCGGCCTGATCGGCGACCTCCAGCTCGTGGGTGCGGCGCCATTCCGTGAAGGCGTCCTCCTTCTCGGACATCGCCAGGGTCACCGGATCGTGGTGGCTGTCCAGCGCCTTGGTGGCGGCGTCGACGCCGCCCGCCGTCTCCTTCGCGGCGGCGGCCATCTCCTCCAGGCGGGACTCGTGCTCGCCGACCGCGGCGACGGCCGCACGAAAGGAGCCCGCCAACTGGTTCGGGGCCAGGGATTCCACGTCGGCGATGAAGGACGCCCAGCGCTCCTCCTGTTCCACGGTGCGGGTCTGGGTCGTCACGGCGGTCTCCGCCTCCTCCAGCGCGGCTTCCGCCGCTTTCCCCGCCTCGGCGAGCGCGGCGGCCCGCGCCTCCAGGGTGGCCTTGGCGGCGCGCAGCCGCTCCACCTCCCCCTGCAAGGCCCGGGTGAGCGACGGCAGGGTGCCCGCCGTGATCGCCTCGGGCAGCTCGACGGCGGGGACGGGGACGGGGGCGGGGGCGGGGGCCGGCGCGGCCGCGCCCTGTCCGTCCGTCCCCGGCCCTTCGTCGATGGCGGGGGGCGGCGCCTGAATGACCTCCGCCAGCACATCCAGCGCGACCCGCGCCGCCAGCAGGCTCTCCGCCGCCGCCAGGTCGCCGTTCAGCGCCGTCGCCAGGGTGGCGACCTCGCCGGTGAGCGCGGCGATCCCGGCCAGCCGCTGCTCCTGGAAGGCCTTGGCCGCGGTCGCCGCGGCCAGGCCGGCGCGTGCGCGCTGCAACGCGTCGACAGCGCGGCCATCGGTGGAGGGGGCGGCCGCTTCCGGCGGCGCCAGCGCCTCCAGGGCGGCCCGCCCCTCCTCCAGCGTGCCCAGGTCCGCGTCCAGGGCGGCCAACCGCTCGGTCAGTTGCGCCGACTGATCGGTCACCTCGGTCAGGCGCACGCCAAACAGGCTGATCAGGTCGGAGCGGCCGCGGGCGGCGAACTCGCCGCGCAGGGATTCCCGCTGGTTGGCGTCGCGCAGCCAGTCCTGCGCCACCTCCACGTCCCTGGCCGCCGCCGCAAGCTCCTGCTCCAGCGCGGTGCGCTCCTCCCGCGCCGCGCGGGCCATCACGGCGTCGCGCTCACCGGCGGCACGCCGCTCGGCGGCCGCGGCGGCGAGGACGACGGGATCATCGAGGTGCGGCAGCTCCCGCAGGCCGTCCGGCAGCTCCTCCGTCTTGAGGGTACCGGCGGTCCGACGCGCGGCCAGTTCGGTGAAGAGCGGCGCCAGAAGCGCCTCGCTCCCGGCCAGGATCTCGATCTCCTGGGCCAGCAGGAGGACGGCCTCGCGGTGCTGGTTGGCCAGGGTCTCCCGGCTGTTGGCGATGGCGATCCGCTGCTCCAGCCCTTTGACGACGGCCTGCCAGCCGTCGATCAGGTCCTGGGCCCCCGCCGGGTCGGTGGGCTGCACGGACATGTCCGGCCGTTCCGGCATGGCGAAGGCCTGCCGTTCCACCGCCTGCACCTGAAGGTCCTTCTCGATCGGCTCGATGCGTTCCGCCAGGTCTCGGCGCGTGGCCAGGATCGCCATCCGCGCCGCCAGCGCCGCCTCCACCCGCTCGACCAGCGCCTTCGCCGACAGGGCCGAGAGCGACTGTGCCGCGGCCGAGGCCGCGGCCGGGGCGGGCTCGGCGGCCACGGTGTGGGTGGGGGTGGGGGTGGCGGCACCGGCCGGCAACACCGTTCCCGAGACAAGGCCGAGGGCGGCAAGCGCCAGGATCAGGGTTGCCGCGACGCGCCGCATGAACGGATGGTGCACCGTCGAGTCCTCCGTGTTCCCCCGGCCGCACGGTGATCCCGACGGCACTTTCGGGATGTTCGAAGGGTAGGACGGATCATCGCCCCTGTCACCCCAAAGGACCGCAGCCGCGCAACCGCAGCGGATTGCGCCCCTGGACTGCAACAAAAGATTTTTCGACTTGGCGCCGGCTCCACTCTACAGGGCAGGACACGCGGAACCCGGCGAATCACCGGGGTGACTCCGCGGAGGCGGGGGGTATCTTTGACCATTCAGCCGAGGCGACCGAAGCAGCGTTCCAGCCGCCGCAGCCCGGCGTCGGACAGCGCGACGGCCATCGTGCTGTCCGGGATCAATATCCCACGTCTCAGGGACACACGGGTCTATGCCCCCTGGTCCCCGTCCAGCTCCTGCAGCTCCGCCAGAATCTCCTCCATCCGGGTGAGGCGCTGGCGCGCCGCCGGGCCGATCTCACGGGCCACCAGGGTCGCCAGATGGCCGAGAACGGCGATCGCCGGGGCCAGGCTGTCGAAGATGCCGGTGGAGTGCACCTCCACCGTCACCGTCCAGGTCGCCAGCTTTCCCAGCGCCACGGCGTGGCGGTCGCACACCAGCAGGGTCGGCATCTCCAGGCGCTGCGCCAGCTCCAGCAGGCGGCGCACCCGCGGCACGCGCCGGCGCAGGCCGATCACCACCAGCACGTCGCCGGCGCGCGCCCCCGACAGCGTCTCCCCCAGGGTCTGGCCGGCCGCCGGCAGCAGCAGCACGCCCGGCCGGAGCTGCACCAGGAGCTGGCGGAAATAGGCGGCCAGATAGTAGCTGTTGCGGAACCCCGCGACACAGACCTGCCCGGCCTCCGCCAGAGCGCGGGCGATGGCCTGCACCTCGTCGGGCCGCAGCGCCTCCACGGTGCGGGTCAGATTGACGACCTCGCGCTCCAGCAGGCGCGTCAGATGGGTGTCGGGCAGCGCCCCGGCCTGGTCGAGCGGCGCCGCCCCGCTGCCGCCGCCGCGCACCTCGCGCCGCAGCTCCGCGAAATCCTCGTAGCCCAGACGCTGGAACAGCCGCGTCGCCGCCGCCTTCGACACGCCGGCCCGCCGCGCCAGTTCGGTCGCCGAGTAGCTCGACACCCGTTCGTTCAGGTCCAGCAGCAGGTCCGCCAGCTTGCGCTCGTTGGGCGGCAGCCGGCCGTAGTGCTCCCGGATACGGGCGACCAGCCCGGTCGGTTGCTCGTCGCTCACGCCACCCCTCCATGCCGACGGTACATTCGTTTCATTCTATCACCACCATCGAAACTCGTGTTTCATTTTTCATTGACAGGCGCCGCCGCCCCGGCCGATCATCGGGGACAACGCGACGGCAACCGACAGCGGAGCCGGGTACCATGTCCTCCTCGACCGCTCCATGGGCAGACCGCGCCGGGCGCCTCGGCGCCGGGTTGAACCGCATCGTCGAGTGGGCCTGCGCCGCTCTGGTGGTCGTGCTGGTGCTGGACGTCTGGCTGGGCGTTCTGGCCCGCTACGCGCTGCCCGTCCACCTGACCTTCACCGAGGAGCTGGCCCGCTACCTGATGATCTGGGCGGCGCTGCTGGCGGTGTCGTGCGGCATCCACCGGCGCGAGCACATCGGCATGCTGTTCGTGTTCGAGCGCCTGCCCGCCGCGGCGCGGCGCGGCCTGCTGCTGGCCCTGGACACCGCCGCCTTCGCCTTCTTCTTCCTGCTGTTCTGGTACGGGCTCGGCTTCACCGCGGCCGGGGCCAGGCAGTTCTCCATGATCTTCGGGATGAGCAAGGCGCTGCCCTACGCCGCCGTGCCGGCCACCGCCGGGCTGGCGTGCATCCAGGTGGCGCTGGCGGCGGTGCGCGACCAGCACCGCCTGGCCGGCCGCCCCCTCGACACCCCCCTGGAGGCCTGACCCATGACGCTGGTCGCCGTCGCCTTCTTCGGCCTCATGCTGGTCGGCATGCCGATCGGCTACGTGCTGGGCATCGCCGGGGTGGTCGGCATGCTGCAGATCGGCGGCGAGCAGTTCGTCTCCATGGCGCCGCGCCGCTTCTTCGCCGGGCTCGACCTCTTCCCCTTTCTGGCGATGCCGTTCTTCATCCTGGCCGGCGAGATCATGAACCGCTCCGGCATCACCCAGCGCCTGGTGGAATTCGCCGACACCCTGGTGGGCTACCTGCGCGGCGGCATGGCGCACTCCAACATGGTGGCGTCGGTGCTGTTCGCCGGCATCACCGGGGCCGCCACCGCCGACGCCGCGGCGTTCGGCAACACGCTGGTGCCGGCGATGGTGAAGAACGGCTACACCCGGCCCTTCGCCTGCGCCGTCACCGCCGCCGGCTCGATCATCGGGCCGACCATCCCGCCGTCCAACCTGATGGTGATCTACGGCTCGCTGATGGGGGTGTCGATCGCCGGCCTGTTCGCCGCCGGCATCCTGCCCGGCCTGCTGATCTGCCTGGTCTGCATGGCGGTGATCGCCGCCCTGGGGCGCCGGCTGAACCTGCCCAAGTCCGACCGCCGGCCCAGCCTGCGGGTGATCCTGCACGCCTTCCGCGGCAGCCTGGCCGCGATGGTGATGCCGCTGATCATCCTGGGCGGCATCCTCGGTGGCATCGTCACCCCGACCGAGGCCGCCTCGATCGCCGTCTTCTACGCCCTGGTGGTGGGCGCGCTGGTCTATCGCACCATCGGGCTGGCCGACCTGCTGGACATGTGCATCCGCACGGCGCGGATCACGGGCGTGATCTTCCTGATCATCGCCTCGGCCTCGATCCTCGGCTGGTGGATGACCTTCGAGAAGATCCCCCAGCTCATCGCCGCCTCGGTGCTGTCGATCTCCAGCGACCCCAACGCCGTCATCGGCATGATCCTGCTGCTGCTGCTGGTGATCGGCCTGTTCATGGACATCAACGCGGCGCTGATCATCCTCGCCCCGGTGTTGGCGCCGCTGACCCTCTCGATCGGCATGGACCCGGTGCACGCCGGCATCATGATCGTGCTGGCCCTCAACATCTCGCTGATGACGCCGCCGGTGGGGGCCTGCCTGTTCGTGCTCGCCTCGGTCACCGGCGAGCGGGTGGAGGCGATCTCGAGGTCGCTCGCCCCCTTCATCGTCGCCGAGGTGACGATCCTCATCCTGATCGCCTTCTGGAGCGACCTCACCCTGTTCCTGCCGCGCCTGCTGGCCGGCTGATCCAGCCCCTTGAAAGGAGTGCCCGAGATGACGTTGATCCGCCGCCTCTCCACCGCCGCCGCGGCGCTCGCCATCGCCGCCGGCGTCGGCCTGTCGCCGGCCCTGGCGGCGACCACGCTGAAGCTCGGCCACCTCAACCCGGCCGACCCGACCCAGAGCCATTCCGGCGCCATGGCGGCCGTCTTCAAGGCGCTGGTGGAATCCGGCACCAACGGCGCGGTCACCGTCGACCTGTTCTCCGACGGCCAGCTCGGCAAGGACGACGAGGTGATCCAGCAGGTGCGCGACGGCGTGATCCAGGCCAGCATCTCCTCGGCCGGCGGCGTCGCCGCCCACTACCCGCTGGTCGGCGTGTTCGACGTGCCCTTCGCCTTCCCCAACATCGCCGTCGCCCACGAGGTGATGGACCTCGACAACCCGTTCGGCCGGAAATTCGCCGCGGATCTCGAGGCCAAGACCGGGCTGAAGGTCATCGGCCTGCTCGACAGCGGCGGCTTCTTCGCCATCTCCAACTCCAAGCGGCCGATCACCTCGGTCCAGGACATGGCGGACCTGCGCATCCGCACCATGACCCTGCCGACCCACGAGGCGATCATCACGTCGCTGGGCGGCCGGCCGACCCCGCTGCCCTGGGCCGAGGTCTACACCGCCCTGCAGACCGGCGTCGCCGACGGCCAGATGAACCCGATCCCGATCATCGCCTTCGCCAAGTTCGACGAGGTGCAGAAGTACCTGACCATCACCAACCACATCATCACCCCCTATGTCTGGGTGATGAACACGGAGTTCTACGCGGGCCTGACGCCGGAGCAGCAGAGCGTCATCGACTACGCCGCGGCGGCGGCGGTGGACGCCGGGCGTGGCATCTCCCGCATCATCGAGGCGTCGGAGCGCGGCCTGCCCCACCTCGCCCAGAAGATGGAGGTGAACGCCCTGCCGGCGGCCGAGCGCAAGGCCTTCGCCGAGGCCGCCCAGCCCGCCGTCCGGTCGCTGATCGTCGAGAAGTTCGGCGCCGAGGGCGAGGACATGTTGAACGCCCTGATGGCCGCCATCGACACGGCCGGCCAGTAGCCCGCCCCCCTCTCCCCGCCACGGGGAGAGGGCCCTTCCCGCCCCCGCAGCCCACGAGACCATGCCCACCCTCCCCCCCCTTCCCGGCCTGCGCCTGTTCGCCAACCCGGCGGCCCGCGCCGGCCTGCCCTACGGGCCGCAGCAGAGCGCCATCCTGTCGCCCGAGGGGCTGGCGGCGGCGCGCACCGAGATCACCGGCTGGCCCGGCCACGCGCCGACCCCGCTGGTCGGGCTGCCCGGCCTGGCCGCCGCCGCCGGGCTCGGCGCCATCCACTACAAGGACGAGTCCGGCCGCTTCGGGCTGGGCAGCTTCAAGGCGCTGGGCGGGGCCTACGCGGTGCGGCGCCTGCTGCAGGCCGAGCCCGGCCGCGACCCGGCCGAGATCACCGTGTGCTGCGCCACCGACGGCAACCACGGCCGGTCCGTCGCCTGGGGGGCACAGCAGTTCGGCTGCCGCTGCGTCATCTTCGTCCACGCCACGGTCAGCGAGGGCCGCTGCGCCGCCATCGCCCGCTACGGCGCCGAGGTGGTGCGCACCCCCGGCACCTACGACGACAGCGTGCGCGCCGCGGCCGAGGCGGCGGCGGCGAACGGCTGGACCGTGGTCTCCGACACCTCCTACGCCGGCTACCGGGCGATCCCGCGCGACGTCATGCAGGGCTACACCCTGATGGCCGAGGAGGCGCTGGACGCGATGGCCGGGCCGCCCACCCACGTGTTCGTCCAGGGCGGCGTCGGCGGCCTCGCCGCCGCGGTGTGCGCCCAGCTCTGGCAGCGATTCGGGGCCGACCGCCCCCTGTTCGCCGTGGTCGAGCCGGAGCGCGCCGACTGCCTGTTCCGCAGCGCCGTCGCCGGCCACCGCGTCGCCGCCCCCGGCGACCTCGACACGCTGATGGCGGGGCTGGCCTGCGGCGAGGTGTCGGAACTGGCCTGGGAGATCCTGCAGCCGGGCGCCCCGGTGTTCGCCACGGTGCGCGACGCCGCGGCGGTGGCGGTGATGCGCCTGCTGGCCCAGGGCGTGGGCGGCGACCCGCCGCTGGTGGCCGGCGAATCCGCGGTAGCCGGCCTGGCCGCGGCGCTGGCCGGCGCCGCCCAGGCCGCGGCCCGCGAGACCCTGGAGCTGGGGCCGCGGTCGCGGGTGCTGGTGTTCGGCACCGAGGGCGACACCGACCCCGACCTGTACGAGCGCCTGGTCGGCCGGCCCGCGGCGGCGGTGCGGGGGACGGCATGACGGCCGCGGCGATCAACGGCGCCCGCCTGCTGGACCGCCTCGCCCGGCTGGCGGAGATCGGCGCGATCGCCGGGGGCGGGTGCTGCCGGCTGGCGCTGAGCGACGAGGACCGCCGCGGCCGCGACCTGGTGGCCGGCTGGATGCGCGCCCTGGGCCTCGCCGTGACCGTCGACGCCATCGGCAACGTGGTGGGCGTGCGCCGGGGGCGGCGCGATGGACCGCCGGTGATGACCGGCTCCCACATCGACACGGTGGCGACCGGCGGCCGCTACGACGGCTGCCTGGGCGTGCTGGCGGGGCTGGAAGTCATGCAATCCCTGGACGAGGCCGGAATCGAAACGGACCGGCCCTTGGCCGTCGCGGTCTTCACCAACGAGGAGGGAGCCCGTTTCGCTCCCGATATGATGGGCAGTGCGGTTCATCAAGGCAGCCTGCCCCTGGCCACGGCGCTGGATGTGGTGGGAATCGACGGCGTGCGGGTCGGCGACGCGCTGGCCGCCATCGGCTACGCCGGGCCGACCCCGGTCGGCACGGTGACGCCGGCCGCCTTCGTCGAGCTGCACATCGAGCAGGGGCCGGTGCTCGACCGCGAGGGCATCGCCATCGGCGCCGTCACCGGGGTGCAGGGCATCTCCTGGACCGAGGTCACGGTGGACGGCGTCTCCAACCACGCCGGCACCACCCCCATGGAGCTGCGCCACGACGCCGGCTACGTCGCGGCGGCGCTGGCGGTGGAGGCGCGCGCCATCGCCACGGCGCTGGGGCCGCCCCAGGTGGCCACGGTGGGGGCGCTGACCCTGGCGCCGAACCTGGTCAACGTGGTGGCGCGCCGCGCCGTCCTCACCGTCGACCTGCGCAACACGGACGACACCGTGCTGCGCCGCGCCGAGGCGATGCTGGGGGACGCCATCGAGCGGCTCCAGGCCGAGGAAGGGGTGCGAATCACCACTCGGAGCCTTGCTCGTTTTGCTCCCGTACCGTTTTCCGAGCCGGTCGTCGCCCGGGTCGAGGCGGCGGCACGGGGCCTCGGCCTGGCGGTGCGCCGCCTGCCCAGCGGGGCCGGCCACGACGCCCAGATGATGGCCCCCAACGCGCCGACCGGGATGATCTTCGTGCCGTCCGTGAACGGCATCAGCCACAACGTCGCCGAACACACCGACCCCGCCCATCTCGAGGCCGGGGCCAACGTGCTGCTGCGGGTCCTGCTGGACCTCGCCGGGCGACCCGCAGGATGTTCCGTATGAGCAACGACACCCGGCCCGTCGCGCCCCGCATCGTCACCGTGGCGGCCGCCCAACTCGGCCCCATCGCCCGCGCCGCGCCGCGCGCCGCCGTGGTGGACCGGCTGATCGCCCTGATGCGCCGCGCCCACGCCCGCGGCGCCGGGCTGGTGGTCTATCCGGAGCTGGCGCTGACCACCTTCTTTCCCCGCTGGTTCATGGCCGACCAGGCGGAGGTCGACGCCTTCTTCGAGACGGCGATGCCCGGCCCCGACACCCGCCCCCTGTTCGAGGAGGCGGCACGGCTCGGCATCGGCTTCTACCTCGGCTACGCCGAGAAGGTGGTCGAGGGCGGCCGGACCCGGCGTTTCAACGCATCGGTGCTGGTGGACGGCGGCGGGCGCAGCGTCGGCACCTACCGCAAGGTCCACCTGCCCGGCCACCCCGAGCACGAGCCCTGGCGCCCCTTCCAGCACCTGGAGAAGCGCTATTTCGAGCCCGGCGAGGGCGGGTTCCCGGTGTGGGACGCCTTCGGCGGCCGGGTCGGCATGTGCCTGTGCAACGACCGCCGCTGGCCGGAGACCTTCCGGGTGATGGGGCTGCAGGGGGTGGAGCTGGTGCTGCTGGGCTACAACACGCCCATGCACTACCCCCCGGTGCCCGACCACGACCACCTCCAGGGCTTCCACAACCACCTCAGCCTGCAGGCCGGCGCCTACCAGAACGGCACCTGGGTGGTGGGCGTGGCCAAGGCCGGGCGGGAGGAGGGCTGCGACCTGCTGGGGCAGAGCTGCATCGTCGCCCCCACCGGCGAGATCGTCGCCCAGTGCACCACCCTGGGGGACGAGGTCGTGGTGCACGACGTGGACCTGGCGCGCTGCGACGAGATCAAGCGTCACATCTTCAACTTCGCCCTGCACCGGCGCCCCGACCAGTACGGCGGGCTGGTGTAGGCCCCCGGCGCCGGCGCCGGGGGCCCTGGCCGAGCCTCCGGCGCTAGACCGGGGCCTCCCCCGGGTGCGCCGCCCCCGGGTGCGCCCCCGGGTGCGCCGTGGCCGGCGGCGGCGCGCCGTGGCGCGTGGCACGGCGGTCGCGGGTCAGCAGGCGGAAGAACAGGGGCACGAAGAAGATGGCCAGGAAGGTCGCCGCCAGCATGCCGCCGATGACGCCGGTGCCGATCGAGTGGCGGCTGCCCGCCCCGGCGCCGGAGCTGATGGCCAGCGGCACGCAGCCCAGGATGAAGGCCAGCGAGGTCATGACGATGGGGCGGAAGCGCAGGCGCGCCGCGTCCATCGCCGCGTCGTAGACGCTCAACCCCTCGCGGTGGCGCTGCACCGCGAACTCCACGATCAGGATGGCGTTCTTGGCGGCCAGCCCGATCAGCGTCACCAGGCCGATCTGGAAATAGGTGTCGTTCTGCAGGCCGCGCAGCCAGATCGCCAGCACCGCCCCGAACACCGCGAACGGCACCGCCGTCACCACGGCGATGGGCAGCGACCAGCGCTCGTACTGGGCGGCCAGGATCAGGAACACCATGATGATGCCGAAGACGAAGGCCTGGGCGGCCGTGCCCTGGGTCGACTGCTCCTGGAAGGCGGAGCCGATGAAGCCGACCGAGAAGGTCTCCGGCAGCACCTCCGCCGCCGCGGCGCGGATGGCGTCGAGCGCCTGGCCGGAGCTGTAGCCGGGCGCCGGGCTTCCCATCACCTTGGCGGCCGGGAAGACGTTGAAGCGCTCCATGAGGTCGGGGCCGATGGTCCGCTCCACCGACACCAGGCTGTCCAGCGGGATCATCTCGCCGCCGTTGGACCGCACGAAGACATGGCGCAGGTCGTCGGGTTTCTCGCGGAACTCCGGCTCCGACTGCAGGTTGACCCGGTAGGCCCGGCCGAACAGGGTGAAGTCGTTGACGTAGAGGCTGCCGAAGCTGCTCTGCATGGTGTCGAAGATGACGTTCAGCGGCACATCCAGCGCCTTGACCTTGTCGCGGTCCACCGTCACCCGGTACTGGGGCACGGCGGTGGAGAAGGTGGTGCGCACGCCGGCCAGTTCCGGCCGCTTGGCCGCCGCCTGGACCAGCGCGTTGGTCGCCTGCATCAGCGCCTCGGCGCCGCCGTCGCCGCGGTTCTGGACGTAGAGCTCGAAGCCGCCGGTGGTGCTCATGCCGGTGATCGGCGGCGGGTTGAACGACAGCACCATGGCGTCCTTGATGTCGGCCGACATGCCCATGAAGGTGCCGGTGAGCGCCCGGGCGTCCAGCTCCGGCGCCGTCCGCTCCGACCAGTCCTTTAAGGTCACGAAGGACACGCCGGCGCTGGTCTTGTTCGACATGGAGAGCAGGTCGAAGCCGGCGAAGGTCACCACGTCGGCGACGGCGGGGTGGGCCATCAGGCGTTCGTTGATGCGGTCGGTCACCGCCTCGGTGCGGCTGAGCGCGGCGGCCGGCGGCAGGATCGGCATCATGAAGACGTAGCCCTGGTCCTCCTCGGGGGCGAGCGCCCCGGGCACCCGCTGGAACAGCACCGCCGTGGCGCCGAGCAGCACCGCGAAGAGGGTGAGGCTGAGCACGGCGCGGCGGGTGAAGAAGCTCACACCGCGCAGATAGCCGCGGGTGGCCGCGTCGAACCAGCGGTTGAAGACGCGGAAGGGCGCCACCGGCTCGCCATGGCCGGGCTTGAGGATCAGCGCGCACAGCGCCGGTGTCAGGGTCAGGGCGACGATCCCGGAGATCACCACGGACACCGCGATGGTGATGGCGAACTGCTTGTACATCTGGCCGGCCAGGCCACCCATGAAGCCCACCGGCACGAACACCGCGCACAGCACGAGCACGATGGCGATGACCGGGCCGCTCACCTCCTCCATGGCCTCGAACGCGGCGTCGCGGGGCGACAGCTTGTCCTTGGTCATGATGCGCTCGACGTTCTCCAGCACGACGATGGCGTCGTCGACGACGATGCCGATCGCCAGCACCATGCCGAACAGGGTCAGGAGATTGATCGAGAAGCCCAGCAGGTACATGCCGGCGAAGGTGCCGATCAGCGAGACCGGCACGGCCAGCAGAGGGATCAGGGTCGCCCGCCAGTTCTGCAGGAACAGGAAGACCACGGCGACGACCAGGATCAGCGCCTCGACGAAGGTGTGGATCACCTCGTCGATGGAGACCTGGACGAACTTGGTGGTGTCGAAGGGGATGGAGTAGGCGATCCCCTCCGGAAAGCGCTTCGACAGCTCGGCCATGCGGGTGCGCACGGCCTCCGCGGTGGCGAGCGCGTTGGCGCCGGGCTGGAGGTAGACGCCGATGGCCACCGCCGGGCTGCCGTTGTAGGTGGCGACGAAGTTGTAGTCCTGCGCCCCCAGCTCGACGCGGGCCACGTCCTTGAGGCGCAGCGCGGCGCCGTCGGGATCGGCGCGCAGGATGATGTCGCCGAACTCCGCCGCGTCCAGCAGGCGGCCCGGCGTGGTGACGCTGTAGGTGAAGGTCTGTGGCGTCGCCATCGGCTCCTGGCCGAAGCGGCCGGCGGCGAACTGGGAGTTCTGCTCGCGCACCGCGGCGGCGACGTCGCTGGGGGTCAGGTCGAACTGGGCCAGCTTGTCCGGCCGCAGCCAGATGCGCATGGAGTAGTCCTTGGCCCCGAACAGCGAGGCGTCGCCCACGCCGGCCGTGCGCTTGAGGTCGTCGATGACGTTGAGGAGCGCGTAGTTGGACACGTAGACCGGGTCGTAGCGGCTGTCCGGCGACGCCATGGTGACGACCTGGAGGATGGAGGTGGAGCGCTTGCGCACCGTCACCCCCTGGCGGCGCACCTCCTCGGGCAGGCGGGCCAGCGCCGCCTGCACCCGGTTGTTGACGTCGATGGTGGCCTGGTCGGGGTCGGTGCCGATCTCGAAGGTCACGTTGACCGAGACGGTGCCCGACGACGAGGCGCTGGAGCGCATGTAGAGCATGCGGTCGACGCCGTTGATCTGCTGCTCCAGCGGCGCCGCGACGGTCTCGGCGATGACCTCGGCGTTGGCGCCGGGATAGGTGGCGGACACCACCACCTCCGGCGGCACGATCTCCGGGTACTGGGAGATCGGCAGGGCGCGCATGGCCACGAGGCCCGCCAGCACGATGACGACCGACAGCACGGTGGCGAACACCGGCCGGTCGATGAAGAAGCGGGAGATCATCGCGCGGCCTCCGTCCCGGCGGTGTCGGCGCCGGCTTCCGCCGCGGCCAGCGCCGGCGCCACGGCGCGCACCGGCGCCCCGGGCCGCACCTTGATGACGCCCTCCGTCACCACCCGTTCCCCCGGCGCCAGGCCGGACGAGACGACGAAGGCCTGGCCGACGCTGCGGCCCAGCTCGATCGGCCGGACCTGGGGCGTCACCGTGCCCTCGCCGGGGACGACGTAGACGAACGGCCCCTGCGGCCCCTGCATCACCGCCATCTGCGGCACCGTGACGGCGCCCACCAGGGTCATGCCCTTGACCCGGGCGCGCACGAACTGGCCCGGCAGCAGCGTCCCCTTTCCGTTGGGCACCACCGCGCGGGCCTGGATGGTTCCGGTCCGCGGGTCGACGGTGCGGTCGGTGTAGTCGAGCCGCCCCGATCCCAGCACGGTTCCCGTCACGGTGACCACGTCGACCGGCAGGTCGCCGTCGCGCGGCAGCGCGATGGCGCCGCTCTCCACGGCGCCGCGGTAGATGGCGGCCTCGGCGTCGGGGATGGCGAAATTGACGTACACGGGGTCGAGCTGGGTGATGGTGGTCAGCAGGCTGTCGCCGGTGGCGGTGCCGATCAGGCTGCCCTCCGACACCGCCTCGCGCCCGGTCACCCCGTCGATGGGCGCCTTCACCTCGGTGTAGGCGAGATCGATGCGGGCCGCCTTCACCTCCGACTCGGCCACCGCCACGCTGGCGCGCGCCAGGTCGAGGGCGGACAGCGCCTCGTCGTGCTCGCGCCCGCTGACGGTGCCGCGGTCGTAGAGGGGCTCGATGCGCTTCCAGCTGCGCTCGGCCTGGAGCAGGCGGGCCTGCTCCTCGCGCAGCCCCGCCTCGGCGCGGGTGAGCGCGACGCGGTAGGGCTCCGGGTCGAGGCGGAACAGGACGCTGCCCTGGGTGACCGTGTCGCCCTCGGTGTAGGTGCGTTCCAGGAGGATGCCGCCGACGCGGGCCCGCACCTCGATCTCGCGCGAGCCGGTGACCCGGCCGGCGTACTCGAAGGCCAGGGGCACGTCGCGGGCGGCGACCGCCGCCACCGTGACCTCGGGGGGGGGCGGCGCCTGCTGGGCCTGGGCCGGCGGAGCCGCCTCCTCGCAGGCGGCCAGCGCCAGGGCACCCGCCATCAACGCGGCTGCGAGGAGTCGTGACGGGTGCCGGATGGCGGAAACGGTCATGGTCACATCCAATGAGTCTTGTGCAGCGCACACCAACGCCGCTATATACAGACATTCGTGAATGTATGTAAAGAGCGGACGCAGAGCCGCCGCCGGAGGAACGCACGCATGGTGAGGCGAACCAAGGAGGAGGCGGAACAGACCCGCAACGCCATCCTCGACGCCGCGGAGGAGCGGTTCCACGAGCGCGGCGTCGCCCGCACCTCGCTGGAGGAGATCGCCCGCGCCGCCGGGGTGACCCGGGGGGCGGTCTACTGGCACTTCAAGGACAAGGTGGCGCTGTTCGAGGCGATGCAGGGGCGCGCCCGGCTGCCCCACGCCGACGTGCTGGAGTGTCTTCTGACGTCCCAGGACGGCACCTCCATGGACCGCCTGTGCGAGACCCTGAACGACGTCCTTCTGGTGATGGCGACCGACCTGCGGCGCCGCCGCGTCTTCGGCATCCTCCATCACCGCTGCGAGTTCGTGGAGGACATGGGGACGGTGGCAAAGCGCAAGCAGGACCACATCGACCAGATGATCGAGCGGGCCACCCGCTTCTTCGAGCGCGCCGCCCAGAAGGGGGCGCTGGCCGCCCCCTGGACGCCGGCGGCGGCGTCGCTCGCCATGCACGCCCTGCTGATGGGCCTGCTCGACCGCATGCTGCAAAGCGCCGACCCCGAGGCCGGCGTGCCGCCGGCCCAGGCCTGCATGACCGCCTTCTTGCGGTCGCTGACGCCCCCTCCGGCCGGCGGACCCGGGTGATCCGTCCCCGGAGGGGAGGTCAGTTCGAGAGCCGTGGCCCCGGCTGCGCCATGGTGGTCAACGTGCCGAGGATGCGGTCGGCGGTCGCACCGGCCGCACAGAGCCCGTTTGCCACCTCGGCGAAATCGACGAGATCATGATGCCGGGCGTCGACCGCCCGTTCCAGGGGAACAAGCCAGGCGGCATGGCCCCGTTGGGCCAGACCCTGGAAGTAGAGTTCCTGGGACGGGAACGGCACGTTCGTTTCCCGCGGGTCGCCAATCATGAACACCTTGCGGCGGGGATCATGGGGGATCCGGTCCAGTGATTCCGACGGATCGAACCGCGTCAGCGTATCGCCGGGCTTCAGAAGGCCCCGCGCTTCGAGATAGGCCCGGTACGCGGCGGCACCCGATGAGATCACCGCACACCGCAGGTCGTCCCGGCGGGCCAGCAGTTCGGCCACGAGGGTGCCGCCCCCGCTGTGACCTCCCAGGGCCCAGGACCGGATGCCATACCGCCTCTTGATGCCGTCCAGGGCCGCGTCGACCAGCCGCGCCTCGACCGGGCGCCCTCGCGTCGTGTGGTGCTTCCCGGCGCTTCCATAGGTCCCCGGACGCCCAAGGAAGATCGATGGAACGCCGAAACGTGCCGCCAGCCGGCGTTCCAGGTCCACCATCTCGGCGGGGCCGAACCCTTTCTGCCGCTTGTCGGCGTTGTTCCCGCGCGGACCCAGCACATCCCCGTTCAGCCAGACCGCGACGATCGCGTTCGGGCCGGGCGCCGCGGTGAGGCCAGCCGCATAGTAGCGCAGGCACGAGGCCCGCCCGTCCGCCTCCACCCATATGGCGGTGTCCTTCGCCTCCAGCGCGGCGCAATCCGCGCGGCCGATCCGGATGCCGCTGACGACGGCGGCCGGATCGAAGTGTTCGCGTTCGGGAACCGACTGCCCCAGCGCCGGACATGCCAGCGTCAGCGCCATCCACAGCGCCGCCACCGGCATGCGGGAACCGCCGCAGCGGCGGGCCAGCGCGTGGCCGAGGCGGTGTTCAGGACGGTTCGTCATGGCTGGAGCCCCCCGGGGTGCGGCGTCGGTTCAGCGGGCGAGCCTATCCCGCCGGCCCGGCCCACACCACCCCGGAGGCCCCGTTCGGCGCACGGGCCGCCGGCTCCCGACGGACGGCGTTGCGAAGCCGTCGCGAACCCGACAAAACCCGGCCCATGTCGGAATTCCGACACGGGTGCGGCGACCCGACGCACGTGTGCAGCACCTGGGATTGTTCGGGTATTTCAATCGATTGGGCGCGATCTCCGAGATGGCACGTTGCTTGCTAAAACCTGGGTCGAGGCCCAGCACGCAAAGCCAGCAGGAGACCGGGATGCACATCGTCGTCTGTATCAAGCAGGTGCCCGACAGCGCCCAGATCCGGATCCACCCGGTGACCAACACCATCATGCGCCAGGGTGTGCCGGCGATCATCAACCCCTACGACCTGTTCTCGCTGGAAGAGGCGCTGCGGATCAAGGACAGGACCGGCGCCACGGTGACCATGCTGACCATGGGGCCGCCGATGGCCGAGGCGTCGCTGCGCAAGGCGCTGTCCTTCGGCGCCGACCGGGCGGTGCTGCTGACCGACCGCAAGTTCGCCGGCTCCGACACGCTGGCCACCTCCTACGCGCTGGCCTCGGCGATCCGCAAGCTGTCGGAGGACGAGCCCGTCGACATGGTGTTCTGCGGCAAGCAGACCGTGGACGGCGACACCGCCCAGGTCGGCCCCGGCATCGCCACCCGGCTGGGGCTTCAGCAGCTCACCTACATCTCCGCCATTGAGGACCTTGACCTGGACAAGGGCGAGATCACCGTGCAGCGCCGCTCCGAAGGCGGCGTCCAGGTGCTGAAGACCCGGCTGCCGGTGATGGTCACCATGCTGGAGGGCACCAACGCCATCCGCTTCGGCACCATGGACGACCTGTTCCGCGCCGCCCGCACCGAGATCCGGGTGTGGACCAAGGACGACTGCGTCGAGGACGAGACCAAGGTCGGGCTCAAGGGCTCGCCCACCGTGGTGTCCAAGGTGTTCGTGCCCAAGCCGCGCGCCGAGCGCGCCCGGTTCATCGAGGCGGAGGGCGACGACCCGGCCGGCCTCGCGGCCGCCGCGGTGGAGGCGATCTTCGCGGTCCAGCCCAAACTGGCCGGCGACCTGCTGCGGACCGCCGCCGCCAGCCCCTGACCGCCCCACCCCCGCCCCCATCCGCGTGAGAGAGAAGCCATGAGCGAAGCCGCACCGAGCAAGCCGCAGGGCCGCCGCTTCCAGCTGCCCGAGCACCTGAAGGTCTACACGGGCGTTTGGGTCATCGTCGAGCAGGAGCGCGGCGCCGCCCACTCCGTGTCGTGGGAGTTGGTGGGCGAGGCCCGCAAGCTCGCCGACAAGCTGGGCGTGGAGGTCGGCGCCGTCGTCCTGGGCGCCGACAGCCCGGACCTCAACCGCATCTGCGGCGAGGCCTTCGGCTACGGCGCCGACCTGGTCTACAAGGTCACCCATCCCGTGCTGGCCGACTACCGCACCGATCCCTACGCCAAGGTGATGACCGAGGTCGTCAACACCTACAAGCCGGAGATCGTGCTGCTGGGCGCCACCACGCTGGGCCGCGACCTCGCCGGCGCCATCGCCACCACGCTGACCACCGGCCTCACCGCCGACTGCACCGAGCTGGACATCTACACCGAGAACCGCAGCCTGGCGGCGACCCGTCCGACCTTCGGCGGCACCTTGCTGTGCACCATCCAGACCCTGGCCTACCGCCCGCAGATGGCCACGGTGCGGCCCCGCGTCATGGCGATGCCCGAGCGCGACGAGGGCCGGGTCGGCCGGGTCGTCGAGGTCACCCCGGCCCTGACGGAGGACGCGTTCGTCACCAAGGTGCTGAGCTTCATCCCCGACAGCGCGCGCACCGAGGCCCAGCTCGCCTTCGCCGACATCATCGTCGCCGCCGGCAAGGGGCTGCAGAAGGCCGAGAACATGTCCCTGGTGTGGGATCTGGCCCGGGTGCTGGGCGCCGAGGTCGGCGTCTCCCGCCCGCTGGTCCAGGCCGGGTGGGTCGGCAACGACCGCCAGGTCGGGCAGACCGGCAAGACGGTGCGCCCGAAGCTCTACATCGCCGCCGGCATCTCCGGCGCCATCCAGCACCGGGTCGGCATGGAGAAGGCCGACCTGATCCTGGCCATCAACACCGATCCCAACGCGCCCATCTTCGACTTCGCCCACCAGGGCATCGTCGGCGATGCCCTGAAGATCCTGCCCGCCCTGACCGCCGCCTTTTCGCAGCGGCTTTCGGTCAACCGGCTGGCGAGCTGACGGACGAGGAGGTCCAAAACGACATGGTCGAGAAGTTCGACGCCATCGTCATCGGCGCCGGCCCGTCCGGCAACGCGGCGACCTACACCCTGGCCAAGGCGGGGCTCAGCGTGCTCCAGCTCGAGCGCGGCGAGTACCCCGGCGCCAAGAACGTTCAGGGCGGCATCATGTACGCCTCGGAGTTGGAGAAGATCATCCCCGACTTCCGCGACGACTGCCCCACCGAGCGGCACATCATCGAGCAACGGATCTGGTTGCTCGGCGACGACAGCTACATCGGCACCAACTACCGCTCGGACGCCTTCAACAGCGACGCGCCCAACCGCTACACCATCATCCGCGCCAACATCGACAAGTGGTTCGCCGAGCGCATCCGCAAGGCCGGCGGCCTGCAGATCTGCGAGACCACGGTGACGGAGCTGCTGCGCGACCCGTCGGGCAAGGTCTGCGGCGTGAAGACCGACCGGGTCGGCGGCGAGATCCACGCCGACGTGGTGGTCATGGCCGACGGCGTGAACGCCCTGCTGGCCAAGCGCTCCGGCTTCCACCGGGAGGTGGCGCCGCAGAACGTGGCGCTGGCGGTCAAGGAGATCCTGTTCATCGACCCCGAGCTGATCGAGCAGCGCTTCGGCCTCAAGGACGAGGAGGGCGTGGTCATCGAGATCATGGGCAAGGTGACCAAGGGCATGGTCGGCACCGCGTTCCTCTACACCAACAAGGAATCGCTGACGATCGGCATCGGCTGCCTGATCTCCGACTTCAAGACCGCCGGCGTCGCGCCCTACACGCTGCTGGAGGACCTGAAGACCCACCCCGTGATCAAGCCGCTGATCGAGGGGGCGGAGATGAAGGAGTACGCCGCCCACATGATCCCCGAAGGCGGCTACAACGCGGTGCCGCAGCTGCATGGCGACGGCTGGATGGCGGTGGGCGACGCCGCCCACTTCAACAACGCCGCGCACCGCGAGGGCTCCAACCTCGCCATGGCCTCCGGGCGCATGGCGGCGGAGACGATCATGGAGCTGAAAGCCGCTGGCAAGCCCATGACCGCCGCCAACCTCGCCGTCTACAAGAAGAAGCTGGACGCCTCGTTCGTCATGAAGGACCTGAAGAAATACCGGGACCTTCCCGACATCATGCACACCAACAAGCAGTTCTTCGGCGCCTATCCCGATCTTCTCAACGGCGCCGCCCACAACCTGTTCACCGTGGACAGCGTCGACAAGCTGACCAAGGAGAAGGAAATCATGCGCTCCTTCGTCAAGAAGCGCTCCTTCTTCGGTCTGATGGGCGACGCGATCAAGCTGGCGAGGGCCTTCCGATGAGCCACATGACGATCAAGGTCGAAGACAAGCTCTACCAGAACCGTTACATCGTCGACGAGAGCCGGCCGCACATCCGCATCAAGGTCGCGGAGGCCTGCCAGACCTGCGCGACGCAGCCCTGCACCTGGTGCTGCCCGGCCGCCTGCTACACCAAGACCGACGACGGCATGGTGAACCTGGCGACCGACGGCTGCCTGGAATGCGGCACCTGCCGGGTGGTGTGCCAGGACAAGGGCAACATCGCCTGGGACTACCCCCGCGGCGGCTACGGGATCTCCTACAAGTTCGGCTGACCGCCCCGGCGGCCCCTCCCTCCGGCGGACGCCCCTCCCTGCCCGCCGCGCCTCGGCCCCTTTCCCCCTGCCCGGGGAAAGGGGCCATCTTCCTGCGGGATCAGCCGCGCGGACCGACCAGGGCGACCATCGCGCCCTGGGGATCCATGCACTGCAGGATCCAGGCACCGCCCGGCACCTCCTGCGGCCCCATCAGGACCTGCCCGCCGCCGGCGCGCACCCGCTCCGCCGCCGCGTCGATGCCGGCGACCTGGACGTAGTAGAGCCAGGCCGGCACCGGCATCGGCTCGGGCTTGGTCATCATGCCGCCCCGCATGGCGTCGCCCCAGCCGAAGATCTGGTAGATCCCCATCGGCCCCATGTCGAGGCCCTCCCCCTTGGTCCAGCCGTACAGGCCGGAGTAGAAGGCGAAGGCCGCCTCCCGGTCGGCGGCGTAGAGCTCGTGCCAGGCCACGTGGCCCGGCGTGCAGGGCGCCGCGGTCGGCAAAGGCTCTCCGGACAGCGTGATGAGCGCGAACACCGCGCCGCCGGGATCGGCGACCACGGCGAAGCGGCCGACCTGGGGAATGTCGACCGGCGCGTGGTGCACCACGCCGCCGCGTTCGACCGCCGCCGCCGCCGCCGCATCCACGTCGTCCACCGCGACGTAGCCCAGCCAGTGCGGCGGCACCCCGCCGGCGCGCAGGTCTTCCGGCAGGGCCATGACGCCGCCGAGCGGGATCTCGCCGGCGTGGAGGATGGTGTAGTCCATCCCCGGCATGCCGGAGTCGACGCCGCGCCAGCCGGCGACGTCCCCGTAGAAGGCCAGGGCGGCCGCGGGATCGGTGGTCAGCAGTTCGTACCAGACGAACCGGCCGTGGGACTCGGACATGGAATGCCTCCGCCTGTCTTGGATGGGGGTGTCGATGGGATCACGCGACGCGCCGGTAGCGCATGGTGGCGAAGTGCTGCCACGCGCCGTCGTCGCCCAGCACCTGGGAGCGCAGCACGCGCGTGTCGTCGTCCTCGAAGGTGAAGATGTCCTGGTAGCGCACGAGCGGTGTGCCGGCGGGCATGGACCCGTCCGGCGCCATCTTCGGCCCGACCGTGTCCAGGGTGAGGGTGGTCCCGCCGGCGTCCAGGGTGCCTTCGTAGACCCAGAGATGGGTCATCATGGTGCCGAACCAGGTGCCGACGAACCGCTCCCGGGCGGGATCGTAGCCCAGCACCAGGTGCATGCTGGACGGGACCGCGCCAGGCCCCTCTCCCCGCCCCTCGCCGACGATCCACAGACCGCCGACCGAGCGCACCGTCTCCGTCCAGTCCGGCATCGCCGCCGCCCCGTCCACGCCCGGCGCCTCGTCGCACGCGAACACCCAGTCGCCGACGAAGCGGTCGAGCCAGCGGTGCATGGCGTGTCGCCCGGTCTGTTCCATGCCGTCCTCCCCTTGATTGCCACGCGAACGATGGCAGTACGTTGATATCAACGTACTGCCATCGTGTCAAACGCCGCGGGCGGAGGCCGGCCCCTGGCTAGGCCAGGTCGAAGACCAGCACCTCCGCGCCCTCACCGGTGAGGGTGAGACGCTCGGTGTCGGCCACCGCCGCGCCGTCCCCTTCCTGGAGCGTCGTGCCGTTCACCGCCACCGTGCCACGGGCCACCTGGACCCAGGCGCGCCGGCCGGGACGCAGGCCGAGACTCACCTCCTCGCCGGCGTCGAGCAGGGCGGCGTAGAGGTCGACGTCCTGGTGCACGGTGACGCTGCCCTCGCGGCCGTCGCGCGACGCCACCAGCCGGGCACGGCCACGCCGCTCGGCCGGCGGGAACGAGGTCTGCTCATAGCCCGGGGCGAGGCCGCGCGCCTCGGGGATGATCCAGATCTGCAGGAAGCGCACGGAGTCGTCGCGGGAGTGGTTGAACTCACTGTGGACGATGCCGGTGCCGGCGCTCATCCGCTGCACGTCGCCGGGCCGGATCACCGAGCCGGTGCCCAGGCTGTCCTTGTGCTCCAGCGCGCCGTCGAGCACGTAGGAGACGATCTCCATGTCGCGGTGGGGGTGGGCCTCGAAGCCGCCGCCCGGCGCCACCCGGTCGTCGTTGATGACGCGCAGGGCGCCGAAGCCCATGTGGCGCGGGTCGTGGTAGTGGCCGAACGAGAAGGTGTGGCGGCTGTCGAGCCAGCCGAAATCGGCGACACCACGCTCCGCGGCGGGACGGACGACGATCATGACGGATCTCCCTTCGATGCTCCCCCGGCGCCGCTGCGGCCCCGGAGGGGTGTGTCTGAACGAAAGATAGCCACCATGCCCCGCGCGATAATCAGGGGACTCGTGCTTTCATTGTTCTCCGACGGGCGACAGTCGGCCGGGTCAGGCGGTGCCGTCCAGCAGCCCGTGCGCACGGTGCCAGCCCTCCAGCGATTCCGTCGGGTAGGCTTCGAAGCGACCTTCGTCCGGCGCGGCGTCGACGCGCACCCAGTTGGCCTTGGAGCCCAGCATCATGTGCACCTGCTCCGGCGGCTCGGGCAGGGCCGTGTCGATGGCGCCGGCATGGGGGTGGACCAGGTCGGGCCAGTCCGGATCCCACAGCCACAGGGCGGTGCCGCAGTGGCGGCAGAACCGCCGCTCGGCCCGGCTCGGCCGGCCGTCGACGGTGGCGTGGAACACGCCGACGGCGTCGCCGCCGGACACCTCCAGGGTCGGCGCCTTGGCCCCGAGATTGATGGCGTAGCCGCCGCTGCCGGCCGTCTTGCGGCAGATCGAGCAGTAGCAGCGCAGGAAGGGCACGGGCGCATAGGCCTCGACCGAGAAGCGCACGGCGCCGCAGTGGCACGAGCCGTCCAGTCGCATGGGTGGTCTCCTCCGGATGGACGCGGACCCCGGTCAGGAGGGTGCCACCCCATCCAGCCGGTGCCCAAGGAAAAACGCCAGCATGGCCCGCCCGGCGTCGGGGCCGTCGGGCTCGGTGTGGCTGCCCGCGGCGTCGCCACCGGACCAGCCGTGGCCGGCGCCGTGGACGGTCCACTGCTCCCACAACACGCGGCCGGCGGAATCGGCGTGCCGGGCCCGGCTGTAGGCGTGGCCGCCGGGCACCTGGCCCTGCTCCACCGCCGCCGCACCGGTCGCGCCGGCCTGGGCCAGCACGGCGTCGGCGTTGCGGGGGTGGACCGTGGCGTCCGCGTCGCCGTGGAAGACGATGGTCGGCACCACCCGGCCGGCGCCGCGCGGCTGCGGGTCGGTGACGCCGCGGCGCATCGCCGCGAACGCCGAGGGGACGCCGCGCGCCGCCCCGCTGGGCAGCCCGGAATGCACGCCCACCGCGGCGAACAGCTCGGGGTAGGCCGAGGCGAGGATGGCCGCCGCCGCGCCGCCGGCGGACAGGCCGGCGGCATAGACCCGCGTGGGATCGACCGCCTCGTCGGTGATCACCTGGCGCGCCAGGCCGGCGAGGATCGCCGCCTCGCCACCGTCACGGTGCTGGTTCTTCGGGCTGAACCAGTTCCAGCAGCGGTGCGGGTTGGCCGAGTCCGGCTGCGCGGGATAGGCGACGATCACGCCGTACTCCTGGGCCAGGGCGTTCATGCCCGTGCCCACCGCGAAATCCTCGGGTGTCTGGGTGCAGCCGTGCAGCATCACCAGGAGGGGGCGCGGCGCTCCCGCCCCGCCACCGGGAACGAACAGCGTGTAGTCCCGCGATCCCGCCGCGCAGGCGAAGGTCCGCGTCTCCTGCCGCGCGCCGGCCGGCAAGGGCGCGGGATGCGGAGCCGGAGCCGGAGCCGGAGCGGGAGCCGGCGCGCTGGGAACCCCATGGATGCGGCGCATCAGCCACTGGCCGGCGCGGCGAAGGAGGTGGCGCGGGGCGAAGCCGACGGCGCTCCCAGCATCGGGATCGGCATCGGGAGCGGGATCGGGAAGACGGTGATGGTCCATGGCGGTGCCTTCGTGCGGCGGAAACCGGCGGACGCGGAGGCCGGGCGCCCAGGGTCGGCGGTCGTCCGGTGGGGGTCAAGCGGTTTTGCTGCATTGCAGCAAAGACCGCGAAAGCCCACCGCCGCGTGCGGAACGACGCAGGGATCGCGGCGTTACATCCCTTGCGCGCGGGGTCCCTCCGTGATGTCCTGCCGGGACACCCGATCGGCACAACGGGACTCCAGGGAGGGAGCGGCCGATGCTGACACTGAGCGAGGCGCAGGTGCGCCTGGGCCTCACCGCGGCGAACAAGACGGACGCGATCCGCCTCGCCGGCCAGACCATGGTGGACTGCGGCCTGATCGAGGCCGGCTACATCGACAGCATGCTGGGGCGCGAGCGCATCGCCGGCACCTATCTGGGCAGCGGCATCGCCATCCCCCACGGCCAACCCGACGCCCGCGACCTGGTGCGCCGCACCGGCATCGTCGTCGTCCAGTTTCCCCAGGGCGTGGACTGGGGCGGCGGCGAGGCGGCCCGCGTGGTGGTTGGCATCGCCGCCCGCTCCGACGAGCACATCGGCGTGCTGCAGCGCCTGACCGGCGTGCTGGGAAACCCGGACCAGGCGGAGCGGCTGGGCCGCACCACCGATCCCGGCACCATCGTCGCGGTGCTGAACGGCGCCGAGGCGGCGCCGCCGCCCCCGCCGGCCGCCGCCGTGCCGGCCGACGGCCGCTCCGTCGCGGTGACGGCGCCGGTGCCGCACGGCCTGCACGCCCGCCCGGCGACGGCGCTGGTGGAGATCGCCAAGCGCTTCCGCGCCGACGTCGCGGTGCGCCATGGCGACGGCGTGGCCAACGCCCGCAGCCTGGTGTCGCTGCTGCGCCTTGGCGTCTCCGGCGGGGCGCCGCTGACCGTCACCGCCGCCGGCCCCGACGCCGACGCCGCGCTGGACGCCATCGCCGCCGCCTTCGCCGCCGGTCTGGACGAGGCCGCAGCGGACGCGGCGGCCGCGCCGGCGACCGCCGCCGTGGCACCGGCCGACCTCGACTACGACGGGCGCGCGGTGGTCGGCATCGCCGCGTCGCCCGGAGTCAGCATCGGCCCGGTGTGGCGCTTCCGGCGCGAGGAGCTGCGGGTGGCCGAGACGGCCGCCGATCCGACGGTGCAGCACCGCCGCCTCGATCAGGCGCTGTCGGGGGCCGCCGTCGACCTGCGCCATCTCCACGAGGATTTCTGGAAGAAGGCGGGGGCCGCCAAGGCCGCCATCTTCAAGGCCCATCTGGAGCTGCTGGACGATCCGGAGATGGCCGCCGACGCCCACGCCCGCATCGACCGCGGGGCCAGCGCCGGCTGGGCCTGGCGCGAGGTCTACGAGGAGCGCGCGGCGACCCTGGCCCAGCTGTCCGACGCCCTGCTGGCCGGGCGCGCCGCCGACCTGCGCGACGTCGGGCGGCGCGTGCTGCGCCGGCTGGCCGAGGTGCGGGAGACCGCCGCGGCCCTGCCCGACCACCCCGTGATCCTGCTGGCCGAGGACCTGGAGCCGTCGGACACCGCCAAGCTCGACCCGGCCATGGTGCTGGGGCTGTGCACGGCGGGCGGCGGAGCGACCTCGCACACCGCGATCATCGCCCGGTCGCTCGACATTCCCGCCGTGGTCGCCGCCGGACCGGCGGCCCTGGACCTGGAGAACGGCGACCCCGCCATCCTCGACGGCGACGCCGGCGTGCTGGTCGCAGCACCGTCGGAGCGGGACCGGGCCCGGGCCGAGCGGGCCCGGGTCGCCGTGGGCGAGCGGCGCGACGCCGAGCGGCTCGACCGCTACAAGCCGGCGATCACCACCGACGGCCGGCGGGTCGAGGTGGCGGCCAACATCTCCGACCCGGCTGAGGCCGCCCAGGCGGTGGAGGCCGGCGGCGAGGGGATCGGCCTGATGCGCACCGAATTCCTGTTCCTGCAGCGCGACCTGCCGCCCGACGAGGAGGAGCAACTGGCCGCCTACCGCACCATGGTGCGGGCGATGAACGGGCTGCCGATCATCCTGCGCACCCTCGACATCGGCGGCGACAAGAACGTTCCCTACCTGCGCCTGCCGGCCGAGGCCAACCCCTTCCTGGGCGTGCGCGGCATCCGCCTGTGCTTCGAGCGCGAGGACCTGTTCCGCACCCAGCTGCGCGCCATGCTGCGGGCCGCCGCCGACGGCCCGGTGCGCATCATGTACCCGATGATCGCCACGCCGGGCGAACTGGCGCGGGCCAAGGCGATCACCGAGGAGGTGCGCCGCGAGGTCGGCGCCGCCCCGGTGGAGCTGGGGATCATGATCGAGGTGCCCTCGGCGGTGATGATGGCCGACCGGCTGGCCCGCGAGGTGGACTTCTTCTCCATCGGCACCAACGACCTGACCCAGTACGTGCTGGCGATGGACCGGCTGCACCCGGTGCTGGCCCCCCAGGCCGACGGGCTGCACCCGGCGGTGCTGCGCATGGTCGACCAGACCGTCACGGCGGCGCGCGGCGCTGGCATCTGGGTGGGGGCCTGCGGCGGCATCGCCGGCGACCCGGCCGGGGCGGCGCTGCTGGCCGGGCTGGGCGTCACCGAGCTGAGCGTCGCCATCCCCGCCGTGCCCTCGGTCAAGGCGCGGCTGCGGACGATGTCCATGGCCGATGCCGAGGCGACGGCCCGCGCCGCCCTGGACTGCGCCGACGCCGGGGAGGTGCGCGCCCTGGTGCGCGACCGCCTGGCCGGCGCGGGAGGGACGCCATGACCGGACACCCCGCCGCCCCCGCGGTCTCCGGGGTGGCCCCCGGGGTGGCCGCCGGGGTGGCGACCGTCACCCTCAACGCCGCCGTCGACCAGACCCTCGACGTGCCGGGCTTCGTCGCCGGTGCCGTCAACCGCGCGGTCGGCGAGACCCGCACGGCCGGCGGCAAGGGGATCAACGTCGCCGCCTTCCTGGCCGGGGGACCGCGCCCGGTGACCGCCACCGGCTTTCTCGGCGAGGAGAACGTGGCGGTGTTCGAGGCGCTGTTCCGCCGCCGCCACATCCGCGACCGCTGCCTGCGCCTGCCCGGCACCAGCCGGGTCAACATCAAGGTGGTCGACCGCGACTCCCGCGCCGTCACCGACATCAACCTGCCGGGGCTCCACGTGCCGCCGGAGTCCTGGCGGTCCCTGGTCAAGACGGTCGACGAGCTGGTGGCCGACCACGACACCGTGGTGCTGGCCGGCAGCGTGCCGGCCGGCGTGCCCGACACCGCCTATGGCGAGCTGGTGGCGCACCTGAGAGGCCGCGGCGTCTTCGTCGTGGTGGACGCCAGCGGCACGCCACTGCGCCACGCGGTCGACGCCCGGCCGGACATGATCAAACCCAACATCCACGAGCTGTCGGAGCTGCTGGGCCGACCGCTGCCCGACCGCGCCGCCGTGGTCACCGCGGCCCGCGACCTCGCCGCCACCGGCATCGCCCTGGTGGTGGTATCGCTGGGCGCCGACGGCGCGGTGTTGGTGGCCGGCGGGCGGGCCGTGCTGGCGGTGCCACCGCCGGTCACCGTCGCCAGCACCGTCGGCGCCGGCGACGCCATGGTGGCCGGCGTGCTGTCCGCCCGTCTCGCGGGCGGCGACCTGGAGGCCTGCGCCCGGCGTGGCACCGCGTTCGCCGCCGGCACCCTGTCCCGCCTGGGCCCCGAACTGCCGCCGCCCGACCGCTTGGCCGAGCTGATGGACGCCGTGCGCGTCGAAACCCTGGACTGACACCCGAACCGGGTGTCGGGACCGCGCTGTTGATCGATTAGGGGAGGATCGCCATGGCAACGCTCGTGGCCGTTACCGCCTGCCCGACGGGCATCGCCCACACCATCATGGCCGCCGAGGCGCTGCGGCGCACCGCCGCGTTGAAGGGGCACACCATCGAGGTGGAGACCCAGGGCGCGGAGGGGCCGAGGACGCCGCTCAGCGCCGCCGCCATCGCCGCCGCCGACGCGGTGATCCTGGCCGCCGACATCGCCGTCGACGAGTCCCGCTTCGCCGGCAAGCCGATGCTGCGCACCTCCACCGCCGCGGCGATCCGCCAAACCGACGGGGTGATCGACGAGGCCCTGCGCCAGCGCGCGCCCCCCGCCGCGGCGGCTCCGGCGACGGGAGCACCGGCGGCGGGCGCACCGGCGGAGGCGGCCCCCGCGGCCGCTCCGCCGCCGCCAGCGGTGCCGGGCGGCGGCCTGCTGGTGGCGGTCACCGCCTGCCCCACCGGCATCGCCCACACCTTCATGGCCGCCGAGGCGTTGAAGCAGGCGGCGGAGGCCAAGGGCTACCGCATCAAGGTGGAGACCCAGGGCTCGGTCGGTGCCAAGAACGCGCTGACCGATGCGGAGATCGCCGAGGCCACCGCCGTCATCATCGGCGCCGACACCCACGTCGCCACCGACCGCTTCGCCGGCAAGCGGCTGCTCAAGACCTCCGTCGGCGAGGCGCTGAAGCAGCCGGCCCGGGTGATCGACGAGGCGCTGGCCCTGCCCCCGGCCGCCGCGGCCGGGCGGGAGGGTGCCGGCTACGCCGGCAGCGTGGCCGCCGCCAAGGCCCGCCAGAAGGAGGCGCAGACCGGCCCCTACAAGCACCTGCTGACCGGCGTGTCGTTCATGCTGCCCTTCGTGGTGGCGGGCGGGCTGATCATCGCCCTGTCCTTCGTCTTCGGCATCGAGGCCTTCAAGGAGGAGGGCACCCTGCCGGCGGCGCTGATGGAGATCGGCGGCGGCGCCGCCTTCGCCCTGATGGTGCCGGTGCTGGCCGGCTACATCGCCTTCTCCATCGCCGACCGGCCGGGCCTGGCGCCGGGCTTCATCGGCGGCATGCTGGCCTCCCAGGTCGGCGCCGGCTTCCTCGGCGGCATCGTCGCCGGCTTTCTCGCCGGCTACATCGCCGGCTGGCTGCGCGACACCATCCGCCTGCCGGCGACCCTGGAAGGGCTGAAGCCGGTGCTGATCATCCCGCTGCTGGCGACGCTCGCGGTCGGGCTGCTGATGGTCTACGTGATCGGGACGCCGGTGGCGGCGATCATGTCGGCGCTGACCGCCTTCCTCCAGGGCATGACCGGGGCCAACGCGGTGGCCCTGGGCCTGCTGCTGGGCGCCATGATGGCGCTCGACATGGGCGGTCCGGTGAACAAGGCGGCCTACACCTTCGCGGTCGGCCTGCTGGGATCGGACACCTTCACGCCGATGGCCGCGGTGATGGCGGCGGGCATGACCCCGCCGCTGGCCCTGGCCCTGGCCACCGCCGTCGTGCCCGGCCGCTTCAACCCGCAGGAGCGCGAGGCCGGCAAGGCCGCCGCCGTGCTCGGCCTCGCCTTCATCACCGAGGGGGCGATCCCCTTCGCCGCCAAGGACCCGCTGCGGGTGATCCCGTCGTGCATGGCGGGCTCGGCCGTGGCCGGCGCGCTCTCCATGTGGTTCGGCTGCGGCCTGCGCGCGCCGCACGGCGGGGTGTTCGTGCTGGCCATCCCCAACGCCGTGTCGCCGCTGCTGGCCTACATCCTGGCCATCGCCGCCGGCACGCTGGTCACCACCCTGGCACTGATCGTCCTGAAGCGGCCGCTGGGCGCCGGGCAGAGCGCCGCCGGCGCCGACCCCGCCGGCCACGCGCAGGCGGGGGTCCGCGCCGGCTGATCCGGTCAGGCCCGGCGCACGGTCTCCAGGAAGCCGCCGACCTCGCCGTTGAGGGCGGTGGCCTGGGAGGCCAGCTGCCGCGAGGTGTCCAGCACCTCGCGGGCGGCTTGGCCGCTGCGGTCGGCCGCGGCGCTCACGCCGCCGATGTCGCTGGCGGTTTCGCGGGTGCCCTCGGCGGCCCGATGGATGCTGCGGACGATCTCACGCGTGGCCGCCCCCTGCTCCTCGACCGCCGAGGAGATGGTGATGGTGTGCTCGTTGATCTGGTCGACGACGCCGACGATGCCGCCGATCTCGCGCACGGCCTCGTTGGTGACGGACTGGATGCCGGCGATCTGGGCGGCGATGTCCTCGGTGGCCCGCGCGGTCTGGGTCGCGAGCTGCTTGACCTCGCTGGCCACCACGGCGAAGCCCTTGCCGGCCTCGCCGGCGCGCGCCGCCTCGATGGTGGCGTTGAGGGCCAGCAGGTTGGTCTGCGAGGCGATGTCGTTGATCATCTCGACCACCGCGCCGATCTTGCCCACGGCGTCGGCAAGACCGCCGACCTGGGTGTTGGCGCGCTGGGCCTGGCCCACCGCGTCCACGGCGATGCGGCCGGAGGCGGCGACGCGCCGGCTGATCTCGTCGATGGAGGCCGACAGCTCCTCCGCCGCGGACGCCACGGTCTGGACGTTGGACGAGGTTCCCTGGGTGGAGCTGGCCACGGCGCCGGCCAGCCGGTCGGTTTCACCCACCGCCTCCAGCATGACCGCCGCCTCCTGCTGCAGCCGCTCGGTCTGGCCGGAGATGGCGCGGATCGCCTCGCCCACCGAGGTCTCGAAGGTGGCGGCCAGGCCCGCCATGGTGCGCTGGCGCTCCTGGGCGGTGTGCTCGCGCAGCGCCTCCCGCTCCCGCTCCAGGCGCAGGCGGGTTTCGGCGTTGTCGCGGAACACCTCGAGCGCGCGGGCCATCGCGCCGATCTCGGTGCGGCGGGCCGCCTCGGGGAAGCGCACCGACAGATCGCCGCCGGCCAGCTTGGCCATGCGGTCGCGCAGCCCGTTCAGCGAGGCGACGACGCTGTGGTTGATCAGCAGGGCGACCGCCACCAGGACGGCGATCAGCCCGAGGGCGGTCGCCCCGAGGCGCAGCATGAAGGCACGGTGGGCGTCGTCGATGTCGTCGGTGTAGACGCCCGAGCCGACGATGATCCCCAGCGGCTCGAAGCGCTGGACGTAGTTCGTCTTCTCCAGGGCCTCGGTGCCGCCCAGCTTGGGCCAGGAGTAGCGGACGATGGCGTGGTCCTGGCCCCGCATGGTGTCGACGATCTCGCGCACGAACAGCTTCTGCTGCGGGCTCTTGTCCTTGAGGCCGGTGCGGTCGGTGCCGACCGCCTTGTGGTTCGACGGGTTGGCGACCGCGATGCCGTCCATGTCGTAGGCGTACATGTAGTCGACGCCGTCGTTGTAGTACATGGCGTGCAAGCCGTTGCGGAAGCGCTCCAGCGCCTCCTGCCGGGTCAGCGCCCCCGCCTCGACCTCGGCGTGCAGCCCCTTGGCCAGGCCGATGCCCGCCTGCACCACCGCCCGCACCGTGCCGACCCGGTCGGCGACCATGCGCTCATAGGCCAGCGTGCCGCTGACGGCGATCACCGCGCAGGGAACGGCGACGGCCAGGGTGACGAACGCGATCAGCTTGGTGCGGATCGATAATGAGCCCAGAATGTCCATGATGCCCTCGACTGCCGGCATGGGCCGGAGCGTCGCTCCGGCCCTTGTGAAGGTGCCGCGGCCGCCGCCGGCGCCGGCGGTCGCGGGGTGGGGCGGCTCAGCCCCGTTCGACGCAGAGCGCCACGCCCATGCCGCCGCCGATGCACAGGGTGGCGAGGCCCTTGGCCGCGCCTTGGCGGCGCATTTCGTGGAGCAGGGTG
>NZ_BAAKJB010000031.1:0-80834 GCF_059703765.1 Azospirillum sp. NS33
GGCCGGCGGCCCCGTCGACTGGCGGTGCGGCGACGCCCTGGCGGCGCGCGACGTGGCCGCGGCGGCGGACGGCGTGGCGCTCATCGTCCACGCCGTGAACCCGCCGGGCTACCGGAACTGGGACACGCAGGTGCTGCCGATGCTCGACAACACCATCGCGGCGGCGCGCGCCGCCGGCGCCCGCATCCTGCTGCCCGGCACCGTCTACAACTACGGCCCCGACGCGTTTCCCGAAATCGCCGAGGACGCGCCGCAGAACCCGGCCACCCGCAAGGGGCGCATCCGCGTGGCGATGGAACGACGGCTGCGGGCAGCGGCCGACACCGGGGCCAAGGTGCTGGTGGTGCGGGCCGGCGACTTCTTCGGGCCGCGCCCCGGCAACAACTGGTTCTCCCAGGGCCTGGTCAGGGCCGGCCGGCCGGTCCGGTCGATCACCTGTCCCGGGCGCCGCGGCATCGGCCATCAATGGGCCTACCTGCCCGACGTCGCCGCGACGATGGTGGCGCTGGTGGAGCGCGGCGACGCCCTGGCCGACGTCGCCGCCTACCACATGGACGGCCACTGGGATGCGGACGGCACGGCCATGATCGCGGCGATCCGCCGCGCGGTCGGCAACCCCACCCTGCCGGTGCGCCGCTTCCCCTGGCGGCTGGTGGCCCTGGCGGCGCCGCTGGTGCCGCTGTTCCGCGAACTGTCGGAGATGCGCCACTTCTGGGAGCGGCCGGTTCGGCTCGCCAACGCCCACCTCGCCGCCACCCTCGGGGCGGAGCCGCACACCCCGCTGGACGCGGCGGTGCGCGCCACGCTGGTCGGCATCGGCTGCCTGCCCGACGGCGTCAGCCCGGCGCGGTGAGGCGGTCGACGCGGCGCAGGGCGGGGAAGCGCCAGGCCCACACCCCGGCCATGAGGATGGCGCCGACCCCGCCGGCCACCACCGCCGGGACGGCGCCGATCAGCACCGCGGCGGTCCCCGATTCGAACTCGCCGAGTTGGTTCGAGGCGCCGATGAAGAGCGAGGTCACGGCGCCGACCCGGCCGCGCATCGGGTCGGGGGTGGCGAGCTGGACCAGGGTCTGGCGCACGAACACGCTGACCTGGTCGGCCGCGCCCAGCGCCACCAGCGCGGCGAAGGACAGGACCGCGTCGCCGGACAGGCCGAAGAGGATGGTGGCCGCGCCGTAGGCCGCGACCGCACCGAGCATCCACCGCCCGGCGCGGCGCTCCACCCCCCAGCGGGCCAGCGCCACCGCCGTGAGCAGGGCGCCAATGGCCGGCGCGCTGCGCAGCAGCCCGAGGCCCCAGGGCCCGACGTGCAGGATGTCCCGGGCGAACACCGGCAGCAGCGCCGTCGCCCCGCCCAGCAGCACCGCGAACAGGTCGAGGGAGATGGCGCCGAGAATGGCGGGCCGGCTGCGGATGAAGCCGATGCCGGCCAGCAGGGTCGACCAGCTCATCGCCCGCGGCGGCAGTTCGACCCGGCGCGGGCGCAGGCGATGGACGAACAGCGCCGCCAGGGCCAGCAGCGCGGTCGCGGTGGCGTAGACCGCCGTCGGCCCGGCGATGTAGAGCAGCCCGCCCAGCGCCGGCCCGGCCACCGTCGCCGTCTGGTGGGCGGAGGAGAACCAGGCGACCGCCTTGGGCAGCTCCTCCGTCGGCACGGTGGCCGACAGCAGCGCCTGGTAGGACGGCCCCTCGAAGGCCTTGGCCGCGCCGAGGACGAAGACCACGGCGAAGATCAGCGGTGGCGTGATCGCCCCGCTCCAGGTCGCCACCCCCAGCGCCCCGACCGCCGCCAACGCCACGAGGAGGCAGGCGCGCAGCACCCGGCGCCGGTCGCGGCTGTCGACCACATGGCCGGCCGGCAGGGCCAGCATCAGGGTCGGCAGGAACTGGAACAGCCCGACCAGGCCGAGGTCCAGCGCATCGCCGGTGAGCGCGTAGACCTGCCAGCCCACCGCGACCACCTGCATCTGCACCGCCAGGGCGGTGGCGATGCGGGCGCCCCAGAACAGGGCGAAGGCGCGGTGGCGGAAGGCGGAGCGGCCGCGCCCCGGTGCGGCGGCGGCGGTGCGGGAGGCGGTGCGGGAGGCGGGATCGCCCGGATGGCTGGTCATGGCGCGGCACGGTGGCACGGCGGCGGCGGCCGCGCCAGATCGGGCGCGGCACCGCATGGCACCCCTGCGCCGGCCCCCTTTGTATCTCTCAGTTGCCAGCCGGCGCGGAGCCGGCGAGGCTCAGAACGCCTCCTGCTCGGCCTCCAGATAGGCGAGGCTGACGTATTTGCCGATGTTGCTGTCCCACCCCTTGGTCTCGGCGGCGCGGGACGCCACGCGGGGGTCGCGCAGCACCGCCTCCTTGGCCTCGCCCAGGGCAAGCCCGGCCTCGACCGCGGCGACGCAGGTCTCGTAGATCCCCTCGAACAGCGCGCGGTGCCAGGCCAGCACGCCGGGACCGGGCGCACCGTGGGCCGGCAGCCACACCGCGGTGTCGCTGTTGGCCTGCAGGGCGTCCAGGGCGGCGAAGGTGCCGCGGTAGGAGCCGTCCTCGATGTTGGCGATGCGGCGGTCCATCAGCACGTCGCCGACGCACATCACCCGGTCCTCCACCACCTCCACGCAGACGTCGCTGGGCGTGTGGGCGGTGCCGTACTGGTGCAGGCGCAGCCGCACGTCGCCCAGCGACAGCTCGTCGCCGTGGCCGATGTCGTGGTTGGGCGGCACGATCCGGGTGCCGATGGTCGCCTGGCTGGTCCACTTGACCATCGCCGCCTGCCAGGCGCTGCCCTCCGCCCCCTCGACCGCGGCGCGGGTGTGGGGGTGGGCGTGGCGCGGCAGGTCGGCGCCGAAGGCCCCGACGAAGGCGTGGTTCCCCAGCCAATGGTCGCCGTGGTAGTGGGTGTTGACGATGCCGACCACCGGCGCGTCGGTGACGGTGCGCAGCCGGCGGATCGCCATCTCGCCGATCTGCAGCGACGCCCCGGTGTCGACCACCATCACCCCCTTGGCGCCGACCACGAAGGTGATGTTCGCCATCATCCCCTGGTTGGCCGCGGTGGGAAATCCGTCGGGCGCCTGGATGACGAAGACGTGGGGGCTGACCCGGACGATCGGATGGTCGGGCACCGGCGGCCCCTTCAGGAAGGCGCCGACGTCGGCGGCCAGCGCGGCCATCGCCGGCCAGTCGAACAGACGGCCCACGGACGCCGCCAGGGGAGCCGCGGCGGCGGCGAGGGTGGCGCCGGTGAGGGCGCGGCGGCGGACCGGATGGCGCATGGCGGTGGTTCCCCTTCGGATCATTGGGCGGCGACCGCGGCGCCGGCCGTGTCCCGTCGGCGGGGCCGCTGGTCGACCAGGATGTCGGTGAGCACGGCGCCGATCCACATGGACCACAGCACCAGCCAGGCGGTCAGCACGAAGATCGACGCGCCGGAGACCCCGGCGCCCACGGCGCAGCCGCCGGCCAGCACGCTGCCGAACGCCATGAGGCAGCCGCCGAGCATGTAGCGGCGCATGCTGGAGCCGTCGTTGAAGCCCTCCAGCCGGAGCTCGCCGCCCAGCAGCCCGGCCGCGAAGGCGCCCAGCACCACGCCGGGGATCAGCCCGGTGTCGAAGCCCCATGTGGTGCCCGGCGGCGACAGCACCAGCATCAGGAAATCGGCGGAGGGCGCGGTGAAGCTCAGCGAATGGACGTTCACCGGCTCGAAGGCGGACGCGGCGGCGCGCCAGGTGAACCACCAGGCCGCGGCGACCGTGAGCCCGACGCCCACGCCGCCCAGGGCGGTCCGGGCGGACACCCGGTTGCGGCGTGCGATCACCACCCCCGCCACCAGCCACGCCACGGAGAACAGCAGCGCCCCGCCATGGCCGACCCCGGTCAGCGCCAGCAGGTCGCGCTGCCCGCCGGGGATCGTCCACAGGCCGTTGATGGCGGCGCGCGCCGGCGCCAGAACGCCGCCGGTCGCCGCCTGGGCCGCCACCGCGAAGACCAGGCCGGACAGCAGGGCCCGCAGGTTGCCGGTGGCCGACAGCACCAGCATGCGGCTGGCGCAGGCCCGCGTCAGGGTCATGCCGCAGCCGAACATCAGCCCGCCGATCACCGCCCCCGACAGGCTGCCGGCGTTGTTGAGCTGGCGCACCGTGCCGGTCTCGAACAGACCCGCCAGGATCAGCCCCTGGGTGGCGATCAGCGCGCTGGAGAAGGCCAGCAGCCACACCGCGAGGCGGTCGCCCAGGCGGCCGTGGGCGACCTCCAGGGTCGACGCCCGCAGGCAGAAGCGCGAGCGCTGCGCCAGGGCCCCGAACAGCGCGCCGATCAGCAGCCCGCCGAGCGCGAGGAAGTGCTCCTCCCCGAGGAGCTCCATGAGCCCGTCGAAGGTCATCGGCCGGTCCTTTCGCCCATGGCGCGGGAAACGGGCCCCACGCCGAACCGCGGATCAGGGTTTGATGTAGGCGTAGTGCTCTTGGGCCTGGAGTTGGGTGAGGCGGACCACCCCCGACCGCGTGAACTCGGCCTCCAGGACGAAGGCGTCCTTGCCCAGCTTGCGCCGGTCCATGGTGATCTCGCACACCTCGAACACCACGCCCCGGGCGCTGAGGTCGGCGATGAGCGGGCCGTAGGCGAGGTCGTTCTTGGCGTCCCCGGCGCCCACCAGCAGCAGGTCGATGCCGTCGGCGTGGGTCACCACCCGCACCTCGGTGTCCGGTGCGACGTCCAGGTGGTTGCGGATGTTGCGCAGCGCCTTGGTGCCCTGCTGGGCGGCGTCGTCGATGTGGTAGACCACCTTGTCCTGGGCCAGCGCCGGGGCGGCGGCGGCCAGCACGGCACCCAGCAGGCCGGCCCCCAGGGCGGCGGGCAGCAGGAGACGGGCGAGGCGGCGGGCGATGTCCATGTCGTGTCCTCCTGGTCAGGCCGCGAGGCCCGGGTTGCCGTCCATGCCCTTGAGGGTCGGCAGGTTCAGGTCGGGCGGGGCGACCGTCTTGCGCGCGCGCAGGTTGCGGGCGACCACCTCCCACACCGGTTCGCCGCCGGCGTCGCGGGCCTGCTCGGCCACCGGCGCCCAGCCCGCCACCTTGTAGGTCTTCGACGCCTCGACCGGCGCGCCGTCCAGCGTCATGTCGGCGATGCGGTGCCCCATGTCGGCGGCGGGATCGCAGGAGTAGGAGAGCCCGCCGACCCGCACCATGTCGCCACCCTGCTGGTAATAGGGGTCGGGGTTGAAGAGGTTGTCGCAGACGTCCTCCAGCACCGTCTTGATCTGCTCGCCGGTCATCTCCGTCACGGTGACGTAGGGATAGGTGATGGCGGTCTGGTCGAGCAGGTTCTCCATGGTGATCGGCTGGCCCGGCAGCAGGGTGGTGCCCCAGCGGAAGCCCGGCGAGAAGGCGATCTCGGCGTCCTGCTCGGCCATCAGGGCGTCGAGGATGAGCTGGTCGAAGCTGCCGTTGAAGTTGCCGCGGCGGTAGAGCAGCCCCTCGGTCACCGCCAGCACCTCGCCCAGCGTGTCCTCGTAGGGGGCGCGCACGCGGGTGATGAGGGCGTCCATCTCCGGGTCGGCGGGCAGCAGGTTGGCGAACACCGGCATCAGCGAATAGCGGAAGTCGGTGACCCGACCGCCGCTGACCTCCAGGTCCAGCACGCCCAGGAACTTGCCGTTGGAGCCGGCGTTGGTGACCAGCGTCTTGCCGCCGGGGTTGGCGACGATGGTGGGGGCGGGCATGCCGTCGTGGGTGTGGCCGCCGAGGATGGCGTCGATGCCGCTGACCCGCGACGCCATCTTCAGGTCGACGTCCATGCCGTTGTGGGAGATCACCACCACCACGGCGGCACCGGCGGCGCGGGCGTCGTCGACGGTGGCCTGCATCTCCTCCTCGCGGATGCCGAAGGTCCAGTCGGCCACCAGGTAGCGCGGGTTGGCAATCGGCGTGTATGGGAAGGCCTGGCCGACCACCGCCACCTTCACCCCGTTGACCGCGCGCATGGTGTAGGGCTTGAACACGTCGTCGCCGAAATCGGCGGTCTTGATGTTCTGCGCCACGATCTCGATGTGGCCGGCGAAGTCGGTCTGCGCCACCTCCTGCACCCGCTCCATGCCGTAGGTGCACTCCCAGTGCAGGGTCATGATGTCGACGCCCAGCAGCTTGGCCGCCTCCACCATGTCCTGCCCCTTCGTCCACAGCGCGGTGCCCGAGCCCTGCCAGGTGTCGCCGCCGTCCAGCAGCAGGGCGTCGGGGCGCGAGGCCCGCACCCGCTTGACCAGGGTGGCGAGGTGGGCGAAGCCGCCGACCTTGCCGTAGACCGGGGCCAGCCGCTCGAAGTCGAGGCAGGTGAAGGCGTGCGCCTGCGCCGTGCCGGCCTTGACGTCGAAGTGGTCGAGGAACTTGGCGCCCACCAGGTGCGGCGCCTGCCCGGTCATGCCGCCGATGCCGAGGTTGACGCTCGGCTCGCGGAAGTGGATCGGCTTGAGCTGGGCGTGGCAGTCGGTGATGTGGAGCAGCGACACGTTGCCGAAGGCCGGGGCGTCGTAGAACGAAGCCGCCGCGGTCTCCGCACGGGCCAGACCGGGCGGCAGGACCATGCCGGCGGCGCCGGCGGCGGTCAGGACGTGGAGAAACTCGCGACGGTTCATGTTACGGGCCCCGTTTCTGGCGTGCGGTCACTGGTTGACGGGTGATTGCGGGTCCAGCAGCAACGCCATCAGGTGCTGGATCTGCGTTTCGGAGAGGATGCCCATGTGACCGGCCCGCGGCATGTTCGAGCAGGCGTTGTTGGACTTGGCGTTGTAGATCTTGGCCCAGGTCGCCCGCAGCGATGCCTCGTCGGTGCCGCGGATCTTGCCGTAATTGTGCAGGCTCGGGCCGATCGTGCCGTGGGAGATCTCCTCGGCGGTGATCTGGTGGCAGTTGTAGCAGTTGCCGCCGTTGACCTGGTCGGCCTTGTCGGTCCAGGTGTTGCCGCGCCCGCTCTGGGCGATCTTCTCGCCCTCCTTCCAGTCGCCCATCCACGTGCCGTCGGTGGGCCACTTGACGGTGGCGAGGTTGGCCTTCTCGATCTGCTCGCGCTTGGCCGCGGCCTCGGGGCTCGCCGCCCGCTCGGGGTCGGAGCAGAAGGCCTGGGTCTCGTCCTGCTCCAGGCGGGCCAGGGTGGCGACGCCCTTGGCGCGGAAGCTGTCCTTCAGCATCGCCTCGAAGGCGGCGTCGCTGGCGGCCGGCCCCCACGAGGCGGTGCCGGCGGTGTCCTGGGCGGCGGCAGGGGCTGCGAGCGCCAGAAGGGCGGCGGCGAGATACGCGTACGGCTTCATCTCATGCCCCCCTTCAGCGCTTGATGCCGGGGGTCGCCATGACCGCCCCGTCGGATTTGGCCGCGATGTACATGGACAGCGCGATGGTCGCGTCGGAGGCGTAGACCGGCTCCGGGAAGCGCTGCTGGCGGAAGCAGTCGTTGAGGCGGTGCTGCATCGACCACATCTGGCCGTTGCTGACCCGGTAGGCCGGCCAGGTCGTCCAGCCCGCCGCGGCGCCGTCGTGGCTGGGGATGTAGGGAAGGTTCTGCATGCGGATGCGCGTGCCCTCCTGCCCGTGGCAGGTGGCGCACGAGAAGTCGTAGGGGCCGCCCTGGTAGAAGAACAGCCGCTCGCCCAGCTCGTACATCGCCTGTTCCTTGGGATGGCTGGGCTTGACGGCGACGGGGACGTCGCGCGACTGGCCGGAGACGTAGGCGGCGAGCGCCGACAGCTCCTCCTTGGGCGGGGCCCGGAACCCGGCGTCGATGTAGGGCTTGGGGTCCTTGCCCTGCAGCGTCTCCATGCAGGTCAGCAGGCGGGATTCCAGATCCTGCACCCGGTCGGTGTCGGCGAAGTGGCGCGGCAGCTGGGCGTAGGCGCCCTTCACGACGCCGGCGCCCAGCCCGAGGTCGCACTGCTCCAGCGACGCGTTCTTGGGACCCGAGGGCGTCACCCACAGCTCCTCGCCGCTCATCTCGTAGAGCTCGGCCGGGTTGCCGTCCAGCAACGCCTCGCGGTAGGCGTCGATGCTCTCCTGCACGTCCTGCGCGTGGGCGGCCGTCGCCGCGGCGGCCGCCGCGACGACCAGCGCCGCCAATCCGGTTTTCGTTCGGTCCATGTCCCCTCCCGAGGGCCAGTCGCTCTGTCTCTCTCGTTTTTTGTGCGGTCCGGACGCCGGCGGCGTCAGGTCACCTTCGCCTCGTCGGTGCGGGTGTCGCCCTTGTTGTCGACCCAGGTGATGGTGACCGTGTCGCCCGCCTTGCCGCCCTTGACCTTGAAGGCCATGTACGGGTTCTTGGACACCGACGGCCCCCACTGCGCCTGCAGCACGGTCTGGTCGCCCAGCTTGGCGGTGACCTCGTTGATGAACCAGGCGGGGATCACCGCGCCACTGGCGTCCTTGCGCTGCCCCGTCTCCATCTCGTGGTTCATCAGGACCTTGATCTCGGTCACGCCGTCCTTGCTGGCGGCGCGGATCTTCATCGGCTTGCCCATGTCGGTGCTCCTTTTCCTTGCCCCAGCCTCAGCCGCCGCAGCCGCCGAGCGTCACCTTGATTTCCTTGGCGGTGGCGTAGAACTTGCCGTCCGCCTTGACGATCACGTGGACCTTCGAGGTCTGGCCCATCTTGATGCGGGCGGTGACGTCGGGCAGCGTGTCGGGGCCGAGGTCGAAGGCTGCCGCCAGCATGCTCGGGTTCTTCTCGACCAGGATGGCGATCCGCTCGGTGTTGGGCAGCTTGCTGACCGCCTGGACCGGCACCACGGCGCCGTTCTCGGCGATGTCCGAGGCGATGATCTGCACGTCGCCGCTGTCCGCCGGCGCCCCGGCGCCCAGCGCCGCCAGGGCGTCCTCCATGGTCTTGGCCTCGAAGGCCGCCTTGTCCCAGTTGGCCAGCGCCACGCGCGGGAGAACGATCCCCGCCGCCGCCAGCGCCCCCAGGACCGTGAGCACCTGCCGGCGCTCCATGCGATGCTCTGTGATGGACATGTTACCTCCTCGATGGGTCATTTCGCCGGCGCGCCCGCCAGGATCCAGTCGACCAGCGCCTTCACGTCGTCGTCCTGCAGTTCGGTCTGCGGCGGCATGGGTACATCGCCCCACGCCCCTTCGCCACCCTCCTTCACCTTCACCACCAGATCCGCCTCCTGGTTCTTGCCACGGTATCGTTCGGCGATCTCACTGTAGCTCGGGCCAACGATCCGCGTATCGATTCCGTGGCAGGACAGGCATCCGGATTGTTCCGCCAGCTGGAACGCCGGCGACACCGCGGCCTCGGCCACGGCCCCGCCGCCGGCGCCGGGCTGGCCGCGCACCGGGCCGATCATCCGGTTCTGGGCGGCCAGGTCGCCGTGCGACCCGTCGGCGTGCTCCGGCAGGCTGGAGACGATGGTCGCGCCCGCCTTGCACGCGGTCATGCAGGGCGCCGCGGCGGTGTCCGGGGCGGCCGCGGCGTCGGCCAGGCCGGGGCCCGGCCACAGGGCGTGGGCGGTGGTCATGCCGTTGCGGTTGGGCATCATGCCCTGGACGTCGCGGATTGTCGCGTCGCTCAGGACGTAGTCCTCGGGCACGATCTCGGCGAGGTTCAGGAGGTAGGCCAGCACCGCGTAGACGTCGTCGTCGCTCAACGATTTCGGCGCGTTCCACGGCATCGCGCGGCGGATGTAGTCGTAGAGGGTGGACACCGTGGCCACCTTCATGAAGGTGGTGCGCTGGGGATAGTCGGTGCGCCTGAGGTTGGCGACGTGGCCCGCCGCCATGTCCTCGGCGGTGGTGCCGCCGACCAGCGGGGTGAAGACGCTGTTGCTCTCCCCGAACACGCCGTGGCAGCTCGCGCACTGGCCTTCCCAGACCTCCATGCCGCGCTCCACCGTGCCCGAGCCCGTGGGCAGCCCGGCGAAATCGGGGCCGACGTCGATGTCCCAGGCGGCGATCTCGGCCGGGGTGGCCGGGCGGCCGACGCTGGGAAGGGTGTCCGCCACGGCCCCCTGGGCCATCGCCAGGGCCGCCGCCAGGGCGGCCCATGCCAGGCCGCCCCGCAGGGCCGCCTTACAGGATCTGGACATTGCTCACATCCCCGCTCTCGGCGACCTGCCAGGACTGGATCGCGTTGTTGTGGTAGATCGACCGGGTGCCGCGCCGCTCGCGGAGCTGGCCGTAGCTGGGCTGGACGAAGCCGGTCTCGTCGGTGGCCCGCGACTGCAGCAGGGCGGGGCCGCCGTCCCACACCCACGGCACGCTGAACCGGGTCAGGCACTTCGACAGCACCGGCGTCTGCACGGTCGCCTCGACCCAGTTGACGCCGCCGTCGACCGACACGTCGACCCGGGTGACCCGGCCGCGCCCCGACCACGCCAGGCCGGTGACCGTGAACAGCCCCTTGTCCAGCAGGACCTGGCCGCCCGACGGGCTGGTGATGACCGACTTGCACTCCTGGATCGAGGTGTACTGGCGGTGCTGGCCGTCCGGCATCAGGTCGACGTAGTGGATGGCCTCGTCCTTGGCGGCGTAGGGCCGGTCGCCCACCTCGATGCGGCGCAGCCACTTGACCCACGACACCCCCTGGACCCCGGGCACCACCAGGCGCAGCGGGTAGCCGTTCTCCGGCCGCAGCATCTCGCCGTTCTGCCCGTAGGCGACCAGCACCTCGCCGGACAGCACCAGCGCCATCGGGATGGTCCGCGTCATGGAGGAGCCGTCGCCGCCCTCGGCCAGCACGAAGGTGCCCGCCGTCAGGTCGGCGCCGCAGTCCTCCAGCAGGGCGCGCAGCGGCACCCCGGTGAACTCGCTGCACGACAGCATGCCGTGGGTGTACTGGACGGTCGGCACCGCGGCGTTGCCCCACTCCATGCCGGTGTTGGCACCGCACTCGATGAAGTGCATGCGCGACACCGAGGGCAGCCGCATCAGGTCGTCGAGGGTGTAGACCTTGGGCCGCGCCACCAGCTCCGGCCGCGCGCCGTTGATCATGAAGCGGTGCCGGGTGGGGTCGATGTCGTGCCACCCCTGGTGGTGGCGCTCGAAATGCAGGCCGGAGGGGGTGATGATGCCGAACAGCCCCTGCAGCGGCGCGAAGGAGACGCTGGCGGCGGCGACCTGGGTCAGCCCCGGGCTCGGCCGCCGGGCCAGCGCGCTCTCGTGCTTGGACGGCAGCCCGTAGGGGCGGGCGGCGACGGGCTGGCCGAGGCTGCTGCCCCAGGGTGTGGGCTCCAGGATGTCGGGATCGCCGTCGGCCGCCAGGGCGCGCCCGCCGGTTCCGGGGACGGTGGCCGCCAGGGTGGCGGCGCCCGCCGCCAGGAAGCTGGTGCGCAGGAAATCCCGCCGTCCCTTGCTGACGAGCTGGATCTCGTCCGGGGTGAGGAAGTTCTCCGGCGCCCGCCGCAGGCGCCCGGAAGACAAGTCCGCAGCGGGTTCACGCCCTTCACCGCGGGGATTCGCGTCGCCCCTGGGCCGCAACATCGTCATCACCATCCTTATCCTGTCCGGTCCTGCCGACGAATATTCGAATAGGATGATGATACGGCCCACAAGCAATCGGCGCCATCGGGTGGAACCCGCGGGGCACCCAGGGAAAACCCTTGGTTTCATAGAACGTCGGTACTATCCGATGGATCCCCGACCGTTTTGCGCCGCGGCGGCGGCGGTCACACCAGGGACGCGAGGTCCGGCACCAGCATCATCCGGGCCAGTTCGGCGACGGAGCGGGCGCGCATCTTTTCCATGACCATCTGGCGGTGCCCCTCGACCGTCTTGACGGAGATCGAGAGCGCGGCCGCGATCTCCTTGTTCTGCTTGCCGTCGAGCACCAGGTCCAGCACCTCCCGCTCGCGCCGGCTGAGCTGGGCGAGGCGGGCCCGGACGGCCTCGCGGCCGGCGCTGCGCTCCAGGATCGCGCGGCACTTGCGGATGCAGCCGTTGATGACGTCGAGCAGCACCTGGTCCTTGTAGGGCTTCTCGATGAACTCCTCGGCACCGGCCTTCAGCGCCGCCACCGCCAGCGGCACGTCGCCGTGGCCGGTGACGATGACCACCGGGCGCTTGCAGCCACGCTCCTTGAGGAACCGCAGCAGCTCGATGCCGCTCATGCCGGGCATGCGGATGTCGATGAGCACGCAGCCCGGACGCAGCGGCGGCACCAGGAACGGGCAGGTCATGAACGCTTCGGCCGACGCGTAGGTCTCGCAGTCGATGCCGACCGAGGCCAGCAGATAGGCGACGGACGTGCGCATCGCCTCGTCGTCGTCGACCACCAGCACCAGGGGCGCGTCGGTCATGGCGTGACCTCCTCCTCTTCCGCCTCCGGAAGGACGAAGCGCACGGTCAGCCCGCCCTCCGGGTTGCCCGTTGCCTGGATGCGTCCGCCGTGCCGCTCGACGATGGTGCGGCAGATCGACAGACCGAGCCCAAGCCCGTCGGGCTTTGTCGTGTAGAACGGTTCGAACATGCGGGCCGCCGTCTCCTCGGACAGGCCGGGGCCGCCATCGCGCACCGCCACCTCCACCATACGCTCCGCCGCCGCGGTGCGCACGGATATCTCGCCGCCGCCCGCCTGGAGGGTGGCGTCCACCGCGTTCTGCAGGAGGTTCAGCAACACCTGCTGCAGCTCGACCTTGTCGGCCCGCACCGCGGGCAGGGACGGCGCGCAGCGGGTGCGGATCGTCACCGCCCGGGGCACCCCGGCGACACCGAACAGCGACAGGGTGTCCGTCACCACGGCGTTGACGTCGACCAGCGACCGCTGGGCGTCGCGGCGGCGCACGAACCCGCGCGTGCGCTGGATGATCGCGGTCGCCCGCTCCGCCTGCTCGGCGACGGCGCGGGCGCCCTGGCGCAGCCGGCCCAGGTCGGGCTGGGCGGTGTCGAGGATGCGGGCCATGCCATGGGCGAAGTTGGTGATGGCGCCGAGCGGCTGGTTGAGCTCGTGGGCGATGTTGCTGGCCATCTCGCCGACGATGCCGAGGCGGGACAGCTGGTCGCGCTCCTGGCGCAGGCGCAGCGCCGCCGCTTCGACCCGCTCGCGCTCGCCGATCTCGCGCTCCAGCTCGCGGGTGCGCCGCCGCACCAGCGCCTCCACCCGGGCGGCGTGGGCGCCCCACCACAGCGCCGCCACCATGACCGCGGCGAGCCAGTGCCAGTGGGCGCGCACCAGCTCCTCGAGGTCGGGGGCGGTGCGCGGGTAGGGGCCGATGTGCAGGGCGCGGAACAGCTCGTGGACCGCGGTGTAGTCCAGCGGCGCCGTCCAGCGTTTGCCGGCGGCCGGCGGCATGGTCAGCAGCGCCGCCGCGACCTGCCGCGCCAGGTCGCGCGGCGCGTGGGGCAGCCGGGCGAACGGCCAGTCGGGGTAGAGCCGCGACGACGCCCGGCAGGGCAGCTCGCCGGTGCGCCGTTCGTCCAGCACCGCGAAGGCGCCGGGCGCGACGCGCCCCTGGGCTTCCAGCTCCTCCAGCAGGCAGGCGCGCACGATCCCGGCGTCGGCGCGGCGGTCGCGCACCGCCTCGACCACGCGCTCCATGGGGAAGTCCAGCAGGATCAGCTCGGCGAGGTCGGAGAAGGGGTCGACGCCGGCCTCCGCCATCTCCCGCCAGGCGACCTGGAATCCGCCGAAGGCGTCGGTGTCGACCGCCGCCACCCGCGCCCCGTCCAGGTCCGCCAGGGTGGCGAGGTCGGGCCGGTCGGCGCGGCGGATCACCGCCGAGCCGATGGCGGCCATCGGCGTGCCCGCCAGCTCCGCCTCCAGGGTGGCGATCCGGGTCGCGGCGAAGCGCGCCTCCAGGGTCACGTAGCTGCCGGGATTGGTGATGACGAAATCGACGGCGCGGTCGGCCACCGCCAGCACCATGCCCGGCAGGTCCAGCGGGACCATGGCGAAGCGGTGGCCGGGCAGCGCGCGGTTGAGGTGGGCCAGCGTCGGCTCCCAGTCGCGGGCGGCCCGTTCCGACCCCTGGTAGGCGAGCACGCCGACGCGCACGTCGCCCGGGTCCGCCCGGGCGTCCGCCCCCCACGCCGCCACCGCCACCGCCACGCCCAGGAGCCACCGCATGGGACCAGCGTAGCGCGTGGCGGCCCGGCCGTCACCGGGCGCGCGACGGCACCGCCTGGATCAGCACGGCCAACACCGACACGCCGCCCGCCACCAGCGCCACCGCGGTCCAGCCCGCGGCCGCCCACACCTGCATCGCCGCCGCCGACCCGGCGGCGCCGCCCAGGAACATGGTTCCCATGAACAGCGTGTTGAGGCGGCCCCGCGCCTCGGGGCGCAGGGCGTAGACGATGTGCTGGTTCGACACCAGCGACGCCTGCACGGCGAAGTCCAGCACCAGCACGCCGACCACCAGCCCGGCAAGCCCGGGCCACAGCCCGAACACCAGCCACGCCGCGACGGTCAGGGCCGCACCGGCCATCACCATGCGCCGCGGGCCGTGCCGGTCGGCGACCCGGCCGGCCAGCGGGGCGGCGAGGATGCCGACCACGCCGATCACGCCGAACAGGCCGGCGGCGTCCGCGCCCATGCCCAGGTCCGGTTCGCGCAGGCGCAGCGCCAGCAGGGTCCAGAAGGCGCTGAAGGCGGCGAACAGCAGGGCCTGTGTCAGCGCCGCCCGGCGCAGCGCCGGAAAGGCCCGCCACAGCCCGGCCAGGGACGCCAGCGCCCGGCCGTAGCTCAAGCCCCCCGCCGCCGGGCTGCGCGGCAGCCGCAGCGCCATCCACCCGGCCATGGCGACGGCGACCGGCACGGCCAGCCAGAACATGGCGCGCCAGCCGGCGTGGCTGGCCACCGCTCCGGCCACCGTGCGGCTCAGCAGGATGCCGGCCAGCAGCCCCGCCATCACCGTGCCGACCACGGCGCCGCGCCGGTGCGGCGGGGCCAGATGAGCGGCGAACGGCACCACCTGCTGGGCCACGGTGCTGAACGCCCCGACCAACAGGGAGGCGCCGACGAGCGCCCCCGCCCCCGGGGCCAGGGCGGCCGCGGCCAGCGCGACGGCCAGCACCAGGAAGCTGGCGACCACCAGCGACCGCCGCTCCGCCAGGTCGGCCAGCGGCAGCAGCAGGAACAGGCCGGCGGCGTAGCCGAGCTGGGTGGCGGTGGGCACCAGGCTGACGCCGTGGCCGAGATCGTCACCGATCAGCCCCAGCATGGGTTGGTTGTAGTAGAGGTTGGCCACCGCCACCCCGGCCGCCGCGGCCATGGCCACGGTGAGACCCCGCCCCAGACCGCCCTCGCCGGCCGCCGGCCCGGCCCGCGGCACCGCTGCGGCCGCCACCGATGGTTCCGCCATGACCGTCACTCCCCCACGCGGTTGATGGCCATGACAGTGGATTGGATCTCGTCGCGTCGGTAGCCTGTCAATGTGATGTGTCGGCCTATCGGATTTCGATATGATCGATCTGGACGACGTGGCGGTGCTGGTGGAGGCGGTGTCGGCGGGCAGCCTGGCGGCGGCGGCCCGGCGCCTCGGCATCGCCCCGATGGCGGCGTCGCGGCGGCTGGCGGCGCTGGAGGCGGAGCTGGGCGTCCGGCTGGTTCACCGCACCACCCGGGCGCTGGCGCCGACCACCGCGGGGGAGGCGTTCCTGCCCCACGCGCGCGCCCTGCTGGACGGCGAGGCCGGGGCCCGGGCCGCCGTCCGGCCGGAATCGCTGGGGGCCTCGGGCCTGCTGCGGCTGACCACGTCCAGCGCCTTCGGCCGCAAGGTCGTGGCGCCGCTGCTGCCGCGTTTCCTGGCCGCCAACCCCGCCCTGAAGGTCGATCTGCTGGTGTCGGACACGCGGGTCGACATCGTCGCCGACGGGGTCGACCTCGCCATCCGCATCGGCCAGCCGCTCGACAACGGCCTGGTGGCCCGCCGCCTGGCCGACAGCCCCCGCCACCTCTACGCCGCCCCCTCCTACGTCGCCGCGCGCGGGCGCCCGGCGCGGCTGGCCGACCTCGCCGGACACGACTGCCTGACCGTCTCCGACGCCCCGCACTGGGACTTCCTGGTCGACGGCCGGACCACCCGGCGCCTCGTCGCCGGCCGGGTCAGCGTCACCAACATCGACATCCTGTGCGAGGCCTGCATCGGCGGGCTGGGCATCGGCTGTCTGGCCGCCTGGAACACCGCCGACGCCGTCGCCGCCGGGGATCTGGTGGCGCTGCCCTTGGCGGACGCCACGGTCACCCCCTTCGACATCTGGGCCATCACCCCGTCCGCCCGGTTCGTGCCGCCCAAGGCACGGCTGTTCATCGCCGCCCTTCACGAGGCCCTGGCGTCGCCGCGCTTCGCGCCCTGAGGTCAGGGCACCCCGGCCGAGGGCGGCGCGCCGAGATGCTTGGTCATGGTGCCGCGCGCCACCACGCGGCCCCGCGCTTCGCTGGTCACGGTAACCGTGACGAAGGCCAGGGTGAGGCCGCACGACACCACCTCGGCGTCGACCAGGACCCGGTCGCCGGGGCGCCCCGGGGCGATGTAGGACACGTGCAGGTCGGTGGTGACGCCGATCCGCCCGTAGCGGTCCGCCGTCACGATCGCCACGCTGCCGATGCCGTCGACGAGGGTGGCGACCGCCCCGCCATGGAGCTGGCCGAACGCGTTCAGCACCGCGTCGCCGACGGCCAGGCGGGCCCGGGCCCGCCCCGATCCGACCTCCACCAGGTCGAGCCCGTCGAGCGCCCGGTCGAAGCCGCCGGCCAGGATCGCGCGGGCGTCCTCCAGCCCCCGTGCGCCGGCGCCGGTCACAGCGCCACCACCCGGTGGACGGGAAAGGCGGCCGGGAAGGCGGCGTCGCGGGTGAGCCGGACCGGTTTGATCTGCGCGTCGTTGGCGCCGGCGGCGATGCGCCGGCGGCGCCATGCGTCGTACGCCCCCGGGCCGGCCGCCCACAGCACCGGCGGGCCAAGGCGCCGCGAGTGGCGTTTGGCCCGGTACTCGATGTTGCGGGCGCCCAGCTCCTCCTCGAAGGCCCGGAGCAGCGCGGCGAGCCGGTCGGGACCCGCGCCGCCTTCCCCCGATCCGCCGCCGGCCGGTTCGGCGAGCAGCACGTAGTGGGGGAACCCGTCGGTGCCCGGGCACAGGGTGTAGCCCTCCAGGGCCAGGCCGCACCGCACCGTGGCGGCGTCCATGGCCTGGACGACCTGCTCCTCCGTCAGCTTCTCCCCGGTCAGGGACGAGGTGGCGCCGCAACGGTGCAGGAACTCGACGACCGGGGTGCGGCCCGCGAAGCCGCGCACGCGGACAATGTCGCCGATGTTGTAACGGTAGAGCCCGGCGGTCGTGGTCAGCAGCACGGCGTAGCTGCGCCCCTCCTCCAGATCGCCCGCCAGCCGGACCGGCGGCGCCGGCCGGTCCAGGTCCGCCTCGTCCACGAACTCGAAGAAATGGAAGGGGGTCGCCAGCACCCCGCCGCTGAGGGTGTCGTCGACGGGAATGGCGATCACCCCCTCCGACGCCATCAGCAGGTAGTCGCGCTGCGGCACGGCACCCAGAAGCGGCTCGAGCAGGCGCAGGTAGGGCGCCTGCATGGGGCTGCGCCAGGAGATGACCAGCGACAGCCCCGGCCAGAGGGCGGTGGCCGGGGCCGGACCGTCCGGCCGCAGCAGGAGGTCACGCAGCCGCTCGGCGCGGGCGGGGTCGCCGCGGTACCGCTCCGCGAGGTCGCGCCGCACCGCCGGGTCGACCCGGATGTCGGGATCGAGGCCGCCCCGGGCGACGTCGTCGGCGAGGCGCCCGGCCGAGGCCGCGACCGTGCGCAGCAGCACCAGCAAGGTGCTCGGGTTGAGCGCCATCAGCAGCGACACCTCCTCCTCCAGGAGGATGCGGGCCACGGTGTAGTAGCGGTCGTCCGGGTCGGCGATGGCGGTCACCGCCCTGGGAACCGGCGAGCGCCCGCGCCGCTGCGCCGCCGCCCCCACCGCGTTCCAGTACGCCCCCTCGGAGGTGAGGGGCAGCCCGCAGCGCACGGTTCCGCCGCCGGCGCTGTCGGCGAAGTTGCCGACCACCCGGCCGGCGCCGGCGGCGGGATGGCGGCGGAACACCGCGTCCCAGTAGACGCCGAACGCCCGTGCCTTGTCGGCGATGAGGCTCGACGTCACCGGCACGGCCTTGGCGCTGCCCGTCGAGCCGCTGGTCGCGAAGAAGCGGCGCACCGGCTCCACCGTCAGCACCCCCGCCTCGCCGTCGGCGACTCGGGCGATGTCGGCCGCGAGGTCGGCGTGGGTGACGATGGGAAGGTTGCGCTGGAAGTCGCGCACCGTGCGGATGCCGGCGAAGCCGTGGCGGCGCCCGTAGGCGGACGCGGCGTTCGGCCCGACGATGCGGTCAAGGAGCAGCCGCTCCTGCAGGTCGTCCGGCCGGTCGAAGCCGGCCGCGAAGGATGCGGCGTCGCGCGCTGACGGCACGGTCGTCTCCCTCCTGATGGCGGATGCAGGCCGCGGTCACGCCGGTCCGCGGCCGGCCGGCCGGCAGGGTAGCCGGGAACACCCATACGTTCAACATTGCCGACAGACAATCGCGTAGATCCATCCTTCCAGAACCGGACGTCCAATGCGGATGCATGTCCGTCAGGATCAACGCGCCGATGGCGCGACGCCGGGGCGCGTGATCACGGGGCGCGCGATCACTGATCGATAAATTCTCGCACGAGAGTCAGGGATTTCGGCCCCTTCGGCCGGTTCATCCGCTCTCCCCAGAAGATCAGGACGTCGGTCAACGCGGGCTGATCCGAGTGCATCTGGCCGATCGACTGCCCCAGACGCTCGATGATGAAGGCCGGATCACTGTCCTGCAGGATGATGGCAGCACCGTCCGGCCGGGCCTCCAGAAGCAGCCCCTCGACGCTGCGCCGCTCGTGCGCGCGGACCAGGAACGCCACCAGCAGCCAACGCAGAGCGGCCCAGCGATGAAGGTCTTCGTAGCGCGGCAGCGTCGCGTTGCGGTCGAGCACCTGGGCCACGCTGCCTTTGGGAAAGGAATGCGTGGCGAGGTGCGTGCGGACGAGCAGCAGGACGTAGCCCGCGGCGGCCACCCAGGCCACCCACCACAGACAGCCCCGCAGGATTTCGCCGGTGGTGGGTTCGATGCGGAGGGGGGCCGTGCCCACCGCCGGCTCCACGTCGTCGATGAATCGATAGCGGACCGAGAGGGTATCGGGCAGAGAGCCGAACAGGCCATGCAGCCACAGCGCGCAGCACGAGCGGCCCGAGCCGAGCCGCACCGCCACCCGGTGGTCGTTCACCTCCACGGTGGCGTCGATGAGTTGGCCGCCGGCGTCGACGACGATCTGGTCCGCGCCCGGCGGGAGCGGCGCGTTCTCGATGTCGAAGAACAGGCTCTGGTCGCCGCGTTCGAGGTCGCCGTAGGAGAGCGCCAGGGGAGGGCCGGAGGGAGGGCCGCGGGTGTGCGCCGCGTACGTGACCCGCACGTCCGCCGGCTCGACGACGAGGGTCACCTCGGCCGTCGCCTCACCCTCGTGGGGCGGCGCCGCCCGCACCTCCACCGTGAACCGGTTCTCGCGCCGCCCCAGGCTCGACACGCCGGAAAGGTCACGCATCAGGCTCAGGGTGAGCGGCCGACCATCGGCAATGGCCATGGGGCGGTCGGGTGCGACCGGCACGCCCGCATCGTCCGTGAGCGCGAGCCAGGGCGGCGCGTCGCGCAGGGTCACGGTCAGGGCCGAGGGCTGGCCGGCCATCTGGCTCACCGTGACGCGCCCCACGGACTCGGCCGCGGCGCCGGGGCGGAACTCCGCACGCAACTCCCCGGCGGCACAGGACGGGCACGCCCCCTCGCCCGACACGGCAACGGCGTAGCCGACGTCGGGGGCAACCACCCGCAGCTTGAGCGGGGTGCCCTCCTGGATCACGAATCCGGGAACGGTGAAGGTTCCGCCGGCCTCGTAGACTCCGGTCTCGGCGGTCGGAAGGGGACCATGCGCCCGGCTCTCGGCCCGGTCGAGGGTCAGCGGAACCGTCGCCCGCCGCCCGCCGGGGTCGATCCAGGCGGAGATTCGCGCCGACGGAGGCAGCGCCGCGAAGTCGAACGGAGCACCCGTCTGGCCGGCGTCAGGCGGCTCCGCCAGCGTCGCCTCAAGCGCATAGGCACGCCCTTGGAACAGTTCGATGACGCCCTCGGCGTCCGGGGCGACGACCGCGCCCTGGGCGTCGCGGACGGCAAGGTCAAGGCGGGTCCCGATCTCGACCAGCAGCATCACCCGGTCGTCCACCGGCCGGTCGTAGCGGAGCGTGACCGGACCGGCCGGCAAGGCCGGGAGGAACCGATACTGCCGGGTGATCGCCCGCAGGCGTTCGTTGCGCCAGCCGGCCGCCGTGTCGGGCTGCTGCATGGCGCTGTGCAAGGTGGCCGCCGGGGCCCGGTCGAAGCTGGTCTCGACCACGTCCGGAACGGGCTGATCGGCGGCGGCGGCGGCAACGCTGGCGATCCGGGCGATGGAGAAGGGACTGGAGACGGTGATGCGGTCGCCGTCGATGCGGCTGAACCCGTTGACGGCCGTCCGGTCCGTCGCGGAAATGCGGGCCGTGATGTCGAACAGCGCCTTGCGCAGATCCTCCGCCGCACCGACCTCGTGGTTGCCGTCGTCGGTGCTGCCGTTGAACACGGTGAGGAGACCGGCACGCACGCCCTGCGCGTCGACCTTGGCACGCAGGGCGTCGTCGGGGCCGATCAGCACGAAGTCGACCCGCAGCGCCCCTTTCAGGCGCTGCTTGTAGGCCCGGAACACCGCCTGCAGGGCGGCCGGCCCCGGACCCGGCCGCTTGCCGTCGAAGAACGCGCCGTCCGTCAGCACGATCAGAAAGGCCTGGTCGTCCGGGCCGGTGCGTGCGACCAGTTCCCTGAGCACGAACTCCAGCGGCTCGTAAGGCGTTCCCCCATTTGCCCGCGCCCAGTCCGTCGCCATCGTCGCGAGCAGGTCCTGGTGCGCGTCGGCCGTTGCGAACCGCTCCTCGCGGACGAGCGGGAGTCCGAGCCGGGCGATCGCCTCCATGGCCTCCGGCGAGGCCTCGGGATAGGCCCCGCGGATCCGCGCGAGATCGCCGCTCGACCGGCTGTGCGCGGCGTTGAAGACCGACAGCCGGGCGGTCAGCAGGCGGTCGTTGCCGGGCCGGCCGTCGAGCGTCGACGCCAGGACCTGGGCGCCGAAGGCCGGCAGGTTGACCCGGCCGGCCATGCTCCCGGAATCGTCATAGACGATGCCGACCACCCGTGCGGCCATGGCCGGTGCCGGGCCGAACGCCAGAATGCCCAGCCACGCCGCCAGCACCGCCCTCAGGACGAAGCCGGCCGGCGCCGCGCCGGTCACGGCGCCGGCTCCGGAGGCGGGGCGGGGGTGGCGGCCCGGGCGATCCAGGCGGCTCCATCGAAATCGAAGGCATCGGACAGCCGGTCCGCACCGAAGCGGTAGTGGAGCGTCGGCGTCTCGGTGTTCTCCGCCAGCCATCCGGTGAACTGCGCCAGAGCCCGCTCGATCCGGGCGGAGTACAGATGGACCGCCCGGGCGACCCCCAGGTCGGTCGGCCAGTCCTCGATCACCAGGAGGTCGATGCGGTCGGCCTCCGGCCCTGCGCCGGGCGCGGCCGTGTCGCGCCCGCCGCCGGCACGCTCGATGCCCGCCACCACCGTCTCGGCCGCAGCCGGGGCGATCCGGTCGTCGAGCGGGCTTTCCGCGACGATGCGGGGATAGCGCTGCGCCAGGGTTGCCGAGACCGCGTCGGCCGCGGCGAGCAAGCCTTCCTGCACCGGGCCCGCCTGGGGCGAGACCACGGCGATGCGGTGCCCGAGTCCGGGGAACAGCCCGTCGAGGAGGTCGTTCAGAACCGCGGCCAGGGTGAAGGCGATGCGCGCCGGGTCGCCGGCGCCGAGACCGCCCGCGCCGTCGAAGCGGTAGCTGATCGCCGCCATGTTGACGCTCTGGTGTTCGCGCCGGACCATGTCGCCGGGCTGGAGATGGACCGCCTTGACGACCTGCGGCCCGGACAGCGTGTCGGTGACGTGGTAGCCCACGGTGGTGCGCTCCACCGGGGCGTGGAGCAGCATGGAACGGATGTGCAGGCCGGTCTTGCGGTCGGAGCTGTGAATGGCTTCGCTCATCACCGTGCGTTCGTCGAACGGCAGGCGGTACGTGCGTGCGAAACGGAAGCCGATGCCGCCCTGGACCTGGAAGTGCGCGCGGGGATCGCTGAGGGGCCGGACCGCGATGTCCCCGTCGGCCCGCTCGACCATGTAGTGGCGGCCGCGGGCCAGGATGACGGTGCCTCTGACGAACGCCAGCCCGAGATCATCGCGGGCGACCCAGCCGACCGTGTGCCGGTCGATGCCGCCGACCGTCAGCGCGGCCAGGGGTTTCAGCGAGGCGGGCAGGCTCCGGTGGTTGCGACAGAAGTACCGGACATCGTCCGCGAGGCCGGGGTCGCTGGCCAGCGACGGCTCGGCCGCCGCCGCACCGGCGCTGCGCCGGTCGATCTCGACCGTCAGTTGCTCACCGGGAAACTGGCTGTGCAGCAGCGTCTCGATCCCGTGACGGGTCGGCGAGACCCTGAACGCGCGCAGCAGGTTCGGGTTGCCGAGCGCCTCGAAATGGCGCGTCGCCTCGACGCGGGTGAGCGTCGAGGCCCCCCGGTCGCGGTCCTGCCCGGCGGGCGACAGCATTCGCATCAGGATGATCAGCGCCAGTTCCCGAAGCCCGCCGCGCGGCTGCGGCGCGATCGGCTGGAACGGAGCGCCGGTGAGGCCCTTGATCGCCTCCTCCAGCCGCGCCGGCTCCACGAGGAAGTCGCGGAGCGGGTAGGCGTGGCTGGCGACGAGGACCAGGAACTCATGGGGAAGCTGGCCCTGGTAGAGGTCGGTGAAGACGTCGTGAAGGTTGCCACGGTCCTCGACCAGCGCGACCAGGGAGGCCCGCTCGAACGCCGCCTGGTGCACGGTCGCCACGGCTGAGAGCTGGGCCACGCCCGCCGCCCCCAGCGCCTCGCCCTGCAGGCGGTCGTCGAGAAGCGCCCAACGCCCGTCCTCCTTGAGCTCCCAGGGGTCCAGGTTCACGCAGCGGGCGCCGGCGCGCAGGGCCGGCAGCAGGAGCAACGGAACCGCGTCGATGCCGTCCCGGTTCGCGCCAGGCACCGGCAGCCCGCTGAGGGGGCTGTCCAGAAGGGCGTCGCGCGCCGCCGGTCCACGGTCCCAGATCAGCGTGTAGAGCCGGGATCCGGCGCGCGAGCGCAACGACACCTCGACCGGCGCCCGGTTGGTCGCCCCGAACAGATGATGGTAGAGGTTCTTGACCTCCGCACGCGGCGCGCCCTGCGCGATCACCCGAACGCGGCGGGCGGGAACGCGCATCCACAGCAGCGCCAGATGCAGGTGCAGAAGGGACGGGTCGAAGCGGTGCGCGTCGACCAGGATGATCAGGCGCAGGCGTTCGAGCGCGTGGTCGAAATCCCGCGCGCGCGGGCCGAGGATGCGGTCCTGAAGCCCCTCGTGGGTGACCAGCAGCAGGGAGGGAATGCTCGACGGGTCGAAATCCCCCATGTCCTGGGTCCACCAGGTCTGGGTCACGTCGGTGCAATGATCGGCGAACACGCGCCAGAGCGTGTCGCGCACGGTGCGGAACGCGATGTCCGGGCACAGCACCAGAGTCGCGCCCCCCTCGTCCTGGGACAGCGACACCGCTTCCGCGAGGGCACGGTAGTGGAGGTCGCTCAGGGGCTCCTCAAAGTAGACGTTGACGTTGGGCTCCCCCCGCCCGGCCGGCCGCTCGATGTCGTTGCGCCCGACCGCCACCAGGAAGCGCTCCAGCGCGTCCGCCCCGTCGCGGTCGAGACGCATCTCCTTGGTCGTCTGATCGACGAACCGGCTCACGGCGGCGCCGAGGCGCTGGCTCGGCTCCACCCGCTCGCGGAGCAGCCGCCCCGTGGGCTTTCCGACCTCGCGTTTCTCGGAAAACAGCAAGCCCTTGCCGTCGCCCAGCGTCTTGTACGCCTGGTACAGTTTGTCGAGCGACGGCACGAACTCGGCGCGCGCCGTCGCCTGGGTGCGGACCCGCCGGGAGGTCGACGCCCCCCAGGTCCGCGCGTAGAGGATGCCGGCGGCCAGCACCACCCCCGCCCACAGGAACCCCAGCGTGCGGTCGTTCGCCGACTCGTCGAATTCCGCGGCGGCCAGCCGCACGAGATGGATCACCGCGACGAAGGCCAGCGTCGCCACCAGAGCGCGGCCCGCCGCCGCCCGCGCGCCGGACCGTGGCCGCCCCGCCTCGACCGGGTCTTCGATCGGCGCCAACCAGTTCCAGACCGGCCGGAACACCGCGTGCGCCGCCGTCGCCACAGCGGCGAGAAGCCCGGCGGCGGCGACGTTGATCAGGATGTCGACGGCAAGGAACGCCGTGGCCGGCTCGATTCCCGCCGCTCCGGCCATCCACAGCGTGCCGCGCCGCACCAGGACGGCGAACACACCGACGACCATGAGAATCCCCTCGGCCGTCCGATGGAGCGTCTCGAGCGCGTTGAGCAGGCCCACGCCCGTGTCCGTGATGCGGTAGGTGAGGTAGGCGGCAAAGGCGGCGACCGCACCGGCGATGACGATCAGCAGGCGGCTGCTCATCCACCGCTCGCCGGGGCGGGGCGCGGTGGCGCCGCTGCCCGTCTGGCCACCGTCAGAGATCATGCGACACTTCCTCCCCGTCGAGATCGACGCCGACCAGCAGGATGGTCGCGGGGCCCACGAAGAGCGTCGACTCCAGGCTGAAGCGGACGGTGCCCTCCGCGGTTTCCACGGTGATCGGTGCCGGCCGGAGATCCCTGGCGGGGTCGATGCGGTCGAGGATGCAGGCCGGCCAGCGGGTGACCCGCTCCCGGGCGACCGCGTCATGGTGGCGATTGAAGAACTGCCGGTCCTCGCCGGGCTCCAGCGTCACCGCCGCCTCCCGGTGGGGCCGCGGGCGGATCTGGCGCAGGGCACGGTCGAACGCGTGGACGTCGTTCTCGGCCCCCCGCCGGGCAACCTCCTCGTGCAGCAGGTCGAGCCAGGGAATGCGGCTGGTGAGGATCACATAGTTGAGGGCAGCCCGCATGGCCTCGTGCGCCCGCTCCGCCAGATCCCGCCGCTTGCGGCGCAGGTCGTCGATGGCCCACCGCATGGTGCGGCGGCGATCCGACACCGCGTTCCACACCAGGGCCACGCCGAGCCCCGTCGCCATGGCCCAGGCGATCGGCAGCACCGGCACGCCGGTCCCCAGCAGCGTGTCCAGGAACGCCACCGGGGTCCGGGGTGGCGGCGTCCGTGCCCATCCATGGGCGAGAACGGTGGCCAGGGCCGCCGCCGGCAGCATCCAGGGCAGGTGGACGTAGCGCCGCGGAACCAGCCGCCGCACGGCCGTCCGGGCGTTCACCGCGGCTTTCCGGTAGTCCCCGTACTCCTTCATGTTGGTCAGCGCGAGACGGTCGACGCTCACCTCCACCTGGGGGACGGCCGCGGTGCGGGATTCCGACGGGACCTGGATGAACATCAGCTTGGCCCGGCGCTCGCTGGCCGCCTCGAGCAGTTCGGCCCGTTTGCTCCAAACCTGCTGCTTCATCCGCTCCAGCGCCTGCGCCGCCTCTCCGGACAGCCCGGCGTTGGTGACGGCCATGATGCCGATCGCGCCGCGCAACTGCTTCTCGCGCGACCGCGTGGCGCTCTGGTGCAGGCTCTGTTTGCGCTCGCCGACGGTCCGCAGGCTCTCGACGCTCCAGCGGTCGAGCGCGTCGAAATCCGCCTCCAGGTCCCGTTGGAAGCGGACGTCGAGGGTCGCCGTCCAGAAGGTCTCGCGCTCGTGGACGTCGTCCCAGCTGGCGGGCGGCGGCTCGGGCGGCGCGATCTCCAGATCGTGCGGCGCAACCTCCTCCTCGATCCGCTTCAGAATGGTGGTGACCTCGGTGTCCCGCTGGTCCGCGGCGTCGCCACCGCCGCTCCGCCCCGGCGCCCCCGCCGCCGCCGGCATGTCCGCCGCCACGGCGTAGAAGGCGTGCAGCAGCGTGCCGATCCTTTCCGAGGACAGCACCGGGTAGGCGCCCGACAGCTCCAGCGCGGTGATCCGACCACGGAGCTGGCGATGGAACTCACGCACCGAGGCGGCGCCGCTCTCCGCGCCGTCGCCCGTGCGGTGCCCGTCCTCGTCCAGGAACGCCATGACGCACCGCAACAGAGCGAACTGGCGCGCGTGCACCTCCTCGTCGTCGGTCCGCACCGTCGGGCGCCGCAGCAGCACCGCCCCGTCGAAGGGCTGCCGGCCCTGGTTGGTGGGATCGTTGAGGAACGTCCGGTCCAGATCCCGCCACACCGCGCCGCCGTCCGCCACCGGCCGGGCGCCGTCGCGGATCACGACGAAGCGCCGCAGGCTCCTGCGGATTCCGCTGGACCCCTCCAGCCGCTCCTCCAGGCGGCGGGCGAGGTTCAGGACCTCCTGCGCCCGCTCCGGCTCGTGCCGCGGATCCGGCAGCACGACCAGGAGCGTGAGGCGGCTGAGGCGCCGCTCGTCGAGGAGGGCGAGGTCCTCGAACAGATCGGCCAGCAGGCTCTCGGTGTCGTCGCCGTACATGCGGGGCCAGCGGGTGCCCCACACGAGGGCATCCTCGCCGCCCCCGCTGCGTTCGCCGCCGACCGTACGGAACTCCACGACGCCGCTCCGGCTGCGCCCGTGGAGATCGAGGGCGAAGCGGCGGACGAGGTCGGCGAACGGCCATTCGGGGTCGAGGTTGGCCACGGTGATCCGGGCGTCCCGCCCGTCCGCCACCGGCTCCTCCGACACCCGCTCTTCCGACAGCGGGTCCGTCATGCCGGGACACGGGTCTGCTGGAGCGGCGCGACGGCTCCGTCATGGACCTGTTTCAGGCTGCGCGCCGTTTCCTCGCGCACGCCGTCCTGCCGGGTGAACGACGCGAAGGCCGCGGCCCAGGTTGCGGATTCGTACGCGGTGACCGCCGCCTCCCTCCCCGGCGGCTCGAGATGGGAGAGCACCTCGTCGGCCATTTCCGCCAGGAGCAGATGGCGCGCGGCGAACAGGGCGGCGCAGGCGAGTTCGCGCTGTTCGACGTGCTGGCGGTCGCGGCCGATCTCCAGGATGTGGAGTGCGCAGGCAACGCCGGCCACCTTGTCGGCGAGCGGCAGGGTCTCCAGGTCGGAGCCGGGCAACAGCGCGCCCTTCTCGGCGTTCCAGGCGTCCAGCGCGGCGCGCACCAGGTCCGCCCGCTGCTCGAAGGCGAGCAGGATGTCCCACAGGCGGCCGGTGTCGGCGAGCCGGGCGCGCAGGCCGCCATGGGCGACGCGCCCGATGGTCGCGAAGTTGGCGACGGGCCGGCCATAATCCGTGTCCCGTTGGATGAGGCCCATGCCCAAGGCCGCGACGAACGCCCGCGCCGCGTCCATCCGTTCCCTCTGCTGGATCTCCGGGAAGATCTCCGGCAGGCGGCCGCCGCGGTGCCAGTCGCGGTGGATGTGCGGTGTGATGGTGGAGATGTAGCGCCGCTCCGAACCGAGGGCGCGGGCGCCGATCTCCTCGTCGATCAGCCGGCCGACCCGGTCGGCGTAGGCGCCGAAATAGCGCCCGCGGGCCGTCTCGTTGACGTTGGCGGTGGGCAGGCCGCCCGGGTTCAGCTTGGCGAGATGGCGCAGCTCCAGATTGACCCGGTGGTTGACGCACAGCAGTTCGTGCTCGGAGAACTCCGGCAACACCAGCGGCTGCTCGCCCTGCTTCAAGGTGAACAGCGCGTCGAACTCGCCGTCGTCGTTGTAGGCCTCCTTCACGCTGGGCGCGATCGCCCAGAAGACGATGCGCTGGCCCCGGCCGGGATCGTCGAATGTGAGGAACGGTTCGGCCTGGGAGGCGACGACGTCCACAGCCTCCTTGATCCGCGTCCTCCAGTCGACGCCCCGGCGCTCGGCTTCGCGCTTGGCCGCCTCGATGACCGACACGTTCCAGACCGACGCGAAATCGCTGCGCACCGACGCCGCCGCAAAGCCGTCGATGACCGACGTCTCGAACAGGTGCCGCAGCTCACGGAATCCGGTGGTGCGGCGTTGCTTGCGGTCCTCCCGGTGCTGGCGGTAGATGGCGCGGTTGAGCCCCCGGTTCGCCGCCTCGTTCTGGCGCAGCCCCGCCGTCTTGAGGCGCAGATCGTCCCACAGGGCGCGCTTGCTGTCGGCTTCGGCATCGACGAAAAGGTTGCCGGTGAACGCCCCGGCGCCGGTGGCGTGCCGGTTCTCCTCGCGTTCCATGTCCTCATCCAGCCGCTCCAGGACATGCCCGACCTCGCCGAACAGCCCGGCGTAGCTGTTGGCAAGGGCGTCGATCTCGGCGATCAGAAGGTCGAGCACCTTGACGGTGAGCGACCCCTCGACGAACCGGCGCAGGTGCAGCAGGCTGGCGTTGTAGTAGGACGTGTACTTGCCGACGAACTGGGCCGTCTTCTTGGTGAGACGGTCGAGAAGGCCGGGATTGGCGTGACGGCGCGCCTTGTCGAGGATGCGGGGATGACCGCGCATCGCCTCGTCGTGCGCCGAGGCCATGCCCTCGTCGAACACCGTGGCGGCGGTCATGAGACTGCGGCGCAGCACGCCGATGTCGATCTGTCGGCGCCGCCTGAGCGCCTCTTTGCGCAGCGCGTACAGGAAGGCGCGCACCTGCACGGCGTGGGGACCGCCGCGGACGATGTAGGTCTGCAGGTGGTAGGGCCGAAGCTCGCCCTCGCCGAGGTCGTCCTCGGTGGAGAGGACGTTGATGAAGAGATCCTGCGGCCGCTGGAACAGGCTGGCCTCGGCGGCGCGCAGGTCGTCGTCCAGCGCCGCTTCGCTGACCCGCACGAGGGCCTCCAGCCGGGCCAGGTTGCGGAACGCCGTCGAGTCGATCGGCGGCCGGTCCCGCAGCTCCCTGAGGCGCTCGGTGTTCCAGAAGGTGTCGACGAGGTGCCCCAGAAGGGCGTCGAGATAGGTGGTGTGGAGCGGCACCTCGACCTCGCCGACGCGTTCATCGGCCACTTTGGGATAGAGGTTGCGCCGCGTTTCGGCGAAGAAGGCGATCCGCTCGCGCAGGGCGAGCTGGTCGAGGTCCTCCAGATAGGCGTCCCCCTGCTCGACGATCTGCAGCGTCAGATTGCCGGCCGCCCGCTGCTCCTCGTAACGACGGACCCGCTCCAGATACATGCGGTCGAGGCGCAGCCAGTCCCCGGACAGCACCTCGCGGGCGAACCGCAGCGTCAGGTACTGGGCGATCTCCTGGGCCGGGTACACCACCGCCGACACCCCGACGGCGCCGAACATGTTGCTGGTGTTGGCCGCCGCCGCCCCCAGCTTGGCCAGGGCGTCGTTGATGGTCACGCTGGCGATGCGCAGACCGATGGGGGTGAAGATCTGCTGGTAGACGGCACGGGCCACCATCTCCTTGTAATTGGCGATGCTGGGGCCAAGGTTTCCGCCGGCCGAGTTCTCGAAATCCACCAGGGTGATGCTCTGGTAGGGGATCTCGCCATCGCGCAGGGCCATGCCCGGACCGAATTCGTAGACGAGGTTGCGCGCCGACCTCTGCCGTTCCGCCCGGGCCACGGCGCCGTTCAGTTCCTTGAGGCTGGCGTAGCCGTTGGCCAGCACGTTCTCGATCTGCCCGGTCGGCAGGCTGGCGCCGCGGACGAACACGTCCGGCAGCATGAAGATGCCCCGCACCGATGCGCGAATCGCCCGCTCCTCCGCCAGGCGGCGCAGGAGCAGCCCGACCTGGATGAAGGAGCCCGAGCCGGTGGCCCCGGCGAGCGAGCCGGTGACGAGTATGTTGACCGTGCCGTCGAATTCAGTGCGGCCATCGTGCCGGGCCACCTGGGACAGGATGTCGCCGACACGGCTCTGCACCGCCCCGGCCTTCAACGCGGTGTACAAGGCGAGATGGGACAGCATCCGGATCTGCGCCGCGCCGTCGATCAGGCGCATGTTGAGAAGGGTGTCCGGCAGTTCGTCCCGCCCGAAACAGAAGGACTGTTCCACCTCGGCGTGCTTGGTCAGGATCTGGTAGATGGTGTCGGTGGAGCTGGTCTGGACACGGTTGCGGCTGTCGATCGCCCGCAGGCGCGACATGTCGTTGGCGTCGGTGTCGAAGCCGACGACGGCTAGGCGCCCCGCCGCCGAGGCGCCGAGCGTGCGGGCGCGCCGGTACACCCGCTCCGCGATCTCGCAGCCCGTGCCTCCCACCCCCACCAACAGCGTCGGCCGATAGTTCCCCTGGTCCACCGTCATTCTCCTTGTGATCATCGGCGTGGCGCTCTTCGGCTCGTCGCGGCGGAGCGCCGGCGCTCGGCACCGCGGGTTAGTTGACCGGCGGCGGGCTGCTCGCCCCGGCCCAGGCCACCCATGACTGATGAAGTCGCGGAATTCCCACCGCAAAGAAGATACCGACCCAAGAAAAGGTGATACCGATCAGTGTATTCCAGATGAGTTTCGAGATTTCTTTGCCATTTTTCTTTCCGTGGTAGATGACCATGTCGTTCGAGAAGCGGCGTCCTTTGTCGACGAACTTGCTGAGTACGACGACCAGCGAATCGTCGAGACGATCACCACACGCAGCAAAGCCGCGTCGCTCGCCACCGTCCGCGGCGCCTCTCGCCAACACCGACGACGCTTCGGCGATGAGTTCGTCGATCCCGTCGCGGTGGAAGGCGACACCCCTGATGTTCTCAAGGCTCAGTTTGTCGCGGGCAGCCTCGACGGCGTGACGGAACCGCCGCAAGGTGGCGACGATCGCCAGGGCTTCGCCGTCAAACCGGCTGACATACCCTTTGTCGTCCCAGTCCTGGTCGAGGTCCGCCAATGGCGCTGCGAAACGCCGCAAGCCGTTGGCGTAGGGAAGGCAGCCCTCCCCGATGATCGCCCGGCCTTCTTCGGCCCACAGGTGGAGATTGGCCCGCCCACCGCTCGCGGATCCCGGTGCTCTCAAGTAAATATAGGAGACGATCTTCCGTGCGCGGTCGGTCGACAGGCTTTCGTTGTTGATCCTATCAAGACACTTCAGAAGATTGTCGGAGAAATCCTGAGATATCGCTCGCCCTTTTTCCTTATCCGGAACGTCGCCATAGGCGGCAAACAGATACTCAATGATGCCGAGCTGCTGACGACTGCCGGACGCAAGCTCACGGTAGATGCGCTGCACGTCGGCGCCGAATCGCAGCATTTCGCTCGAAGCCATATCGTATTTGTTGGAGAGAAGATCGGTGACCGACGTGATGGCCGGGGCGCTTGGTCGCAGCACAACGAAGATATCATCTTTTGATGACGACACCGAGTACCAGACCGCCAGAATGGCCGATATCAGAATAATTCCAATTCTGAACAAGACAGTTATCAATACGCTTTGGCGACGATCGCCGTCGTCAACCTCATGGTTATCATCGAACATAATAAAACCCTGGCGACTCTCATGCGCGTTCACATGATAGACACCGCTTCACGCACCGCGCAACGACCATGTCAAACATACGATAAATAACATCCACATGTATTCTTTTGATATCGATCTTTCTCTGACGATCCGTCCGCGCTTGACTTATATTTCATTGCAATTGATTTTGAAGAAAATGAACCCGATGGACATGGGGGGATGAACGCGATGGGATCGATGGGAAAGGTCGCCGTCCTGGCCTTCGTCGCCGGCACCGCCGCATGGACCGCACCGCCGGTCGGTGCACAAGGACAGCCCCCCGCGCAGCCTTGGGCATCCGAATTGCCGCCGGTCATCCGCTCCGACACGGAACAGGACCAGATCCGGCGTGGCCAGGTGGGCATCGTCACCGGCCAGCCCGGCGGGGTCTACGCACGCCTGGGCGCGGACATGCTGCGGCTGCTCAACGACCGGGCCGGCGGCGAACTGCGCATCGCCGCGGTCACCGGGCAGGGCTCCATCAGCAACATCGACGACCTGCTGAATCTGCGGGGCATCGACTTCGCGATCCTGCAAAGCGACGTGCTGAAGGCCTACCGGGACACCCAGAGCGGTGGCGAACTGCAACAGAGCCTGCGCTATGTCAGCCGGCTGCACACCGAATACCTCCACATCCTGACCCGGCGCGATGTCATCGGCGAGCGCGAGGCGACGGCCTGCGTTCTGGCGGGAAAGCGGATCAACGTCGGCGGCCGCCTGTCGGGAACCTGGCTGACGGTCCGCTCGGTTCTCGAGGCGCTGATCGGGCTGGAGCTGGTCTACGACGACAGCGCGTCGACGGACGAGGGGATCGCCCAGCTCAAGGCGGGCACGGTGGACGCCGTCGCCTTCGTCGTTGGCAAGCCCGCGCCGGTCTTCAAGACGCTGTCGAGCAGCGACATCATCGACAACGGCTTGGAGTTGCTGGCGATCGGGCCGGACCTCTTCCGCGAGGGGTGCGACGGCGCGTCCCCCGCCGGCGGCCTTGATGGCACACCCTACGAGCCCGGCACGTTCACGCCGGCCGACTACCCCGACTTCGTGGTGCCGGGTCAAGCCGTGCCCACGATCGGGGTGCCGTCGGTGCTCGCCGCCTACGCCTGGGAACGCTGGGCGCCGCGCCACCGCCCGGCAAGCGCCTTCGTGCACGCCTTCTTCGAGCGGGCGCCCCAGGAACTGGGCCGGGCCGAGGCCGGCTACGACCGGAACTGGTGCGGGGTCGACCTTGCCCAGAAGGTCGGCGGCTGGGAGCGCCTGGACGCGGCGGCGGAGTGGATGCGCGACAACGCCGGCCGCAGCCTGCGGATCGCCTGCGTGCCCAGCCTCTGCAAGGACAAGGACACGCTGAACGCTGAATTCGTCAAATGGCTGAGCCAGCAGCCGGGCCCGCAACCCTCCGTCCAGGAAATTGTCGAAAAATTCGACACCTTTGAAGTGATTTCCGGATGCAAATAGCGGGGTCGTCTTGACGCGTTTTCTTGTCTTGGCATGGCTGTTCCTGGCGGCCGAGGTGGGCAGCGCCTTGGCCGCAAGCGAACCGATGCACGTGCTTCACATCTACATCGTGAACACCCACCTGCTCCAGGACCATGACGGGCTGGTGCGCACCTACCTGCACACGCGCTGGCGCGATGTCTACGATCCCCAGGTGTTCGCACGGGGCGACCGCCCGCGCCACCGGGCGATCATCGTCGCCCGGACGCCGGGCAATCGCTCGGCGTCGATGGTGCGATCGGTCGACTTGCCGGACGGGGTGGTGGACACCCCGATCGACGCCATGATCACCGCGTTGCAGGCGCTTCCCCGTCGACCGCGCAGCAGAGGGTACATCGACATCGACGTCGCGCTGGACACCGCCCGCCTGGACGTCGAAGACGCGTTCGCCGCGTTCGCCGAACGCGCCCGGCGAACACACGCCCGCCAGACCGTCACGATCATCGTCCACCTGCTGGGCGACGACCTCCGGGCCCGGCCACTCAACGCCGAAGAGCCTCTGAAGCTGGACGATTTCGACGTTCCGGACTCCTGCTTCGCCAACGGCGGGCTGGGTCGCATCGCCGAAGACTGGCTGAGGCAACTGCCGGACCGGTCGCTCATCACCCTGTCGCTGCAGGTGGTGATCGCCTCGTTTGGCGACACCGCGTTCTCGTCACGGGTGCTCGACAACATCGCGCAGGCGGTCACCGGGACCTCGGCGGTGCTGGGGGACCCGCTGGTCGTCCAGGACGGGCTGGATTGCCTCGGCGAGTCCGCCCCGCACCGCGTGCCACGGACGCCAACCCCGCAGCCGTCGGCGACCGATTGCCAGACCGCCGAAAACGCCCGGTTCCCGCGCATAACGGTCGAACCCCTGCGATGCGTCCGCATCGACTCCCCGGACGCGGTCGCGGCGTTGGCCCGCCGTCGCGCCGCGGTGTCGGATGCGATCGCCGGCCCGCCACGCCAGCCGCCGGGGCCCACGACCGCGGCGTCCCCGGCGACGCCCCAGCCGGCCATCCCGACCGCTCCAACGGTCCCGCCCTCCCCTGCGACGCCGCCGGGCGCGACGGCACCCCTGCCGGCACCAACGGCAACGGCACCGCCGACGGCACCGCACACGCCTCCCCCACCCGCCCCGAGCGCCACGGCGATGGCAACGGCACCGCCGGCGGCACCGTTACCGCCCGTGCGAACGCCGGCGTCGCCGCCCATGTCACCGCCCATGTCGCCGCCCATGTCACCGCCCATGTCACCGCCCATGTCACCGCCAACCTCACCGCCAACCTCGCCGCCATCAACACCGCCGCCGCCGACGGCTGCCGCGCCGGCGCCCTACGGCGGGCCGCCCCCCGCCGCCCACGCGGACGCCGCGGCCCCCGAAGCCACCGACCGCCGGGACACCCGCCGCGAGGCCGGCGGCGGCACGAGCGATCAGGGCACCGGCGCTGCCACGGACACGGCCGTGGCGGTCCCGCCGGCGACACCACCACGGCCGCGCGTCGACGCCCTCTTCCGGCACGATCCCGACCGCCGTCCCTTCCGCACGCGCATCGAACCGCCCCGGCTGGTCGTCGACCCGGCCAGCGCCGGGGCGGCCGTCGCCATCTTCGCGGTCCCCGTGCCAGGCACGGGGATTCCGTCGTCGGCCCGGCCGGTCCCGTTCCGCGTCGACAAGTCGGCGGCGACCGCGCGCTACCCGAGCGCGCACTACACCTTGGCGATCGAGATCCTGGCCCCCCTGCGCTGTCGCCTCGACGGAACCGTCCGCATCCGGTTCGGCCTCGAAGGGGTTGCCGTGGACAGGTCCAGCCACGGCACCTACGAGATCCGCCTGCACAACGCCTGCGGGATGGCGGAGGGCGTGCTGCCGTTTGGAAGGATGATCTTGAAATGACCCGCCCCTCCGGCGCCCACGGCGCGATGCCGGGGCTGATCGCCGCGACGCTCGCCATCGGCCTTGCCGGCGCCGCCGGCGATGGCACGGCCCTGGAGGCGAGGGCACGCCCCTCCACCGGCGCGACGACACCGGCCGCGGCAGCCGCACCCGCCGCGGCCGCGGCCGCGGCTGCGGCCGTTGCCACCAAGGTCATCGTGATTATCGACAGTTCGGGCAGCATGGTCGGCCGCACCACCGATGGGTACCGCAAGGACCGGGTGGCGCGGCAGGCCTTCCACGCCTTCGGCCGCGGCCTGGCACGCGAAGGAGTCGCCCTCCAGCTCGGCGTCGTGGCCTTCGGCCACACCGTCGCCTATGAGAAGGGCAGCGATGCGGCGAAGGCGCGCGGCTGCACCGACATCCAGGTGGTGGCGCAGCCCGGGACCCTCGGCGCCGATGTCCTGGACCGCCTGGACGGCGAGGTCGATCGCTTGACGGCGCGGGGCTACACCCCCATCGCCGGGGCCATCCGCCGGGCCGCCGACAGCCTGGGGCGCGACGGTGGGACGCTCGTCCTGATCACCGACTTCGACGAGACGTGCGAAGGCGGCATCCAGGCGCCCTGCGAGGCGCTCCAACAGATCAACGACGAGCGCGACGAAGCCGACCGGGTCTACATCGACGCCATCGTGGTGCCGAGGGCCGACGGCATGCGTCTCCAGGCGGTCGACCATCTGGCCCAATGCTCGGGCGCGCGGCGGATCGACCTGGCGCGGCCGCAGGACGCGGCGGAACGGATGGCCGAGGTGGTCGCCGGCATCGCCGACAAGGCGCGCCGCGCCGCACAGGTGCCTAAGGCCGGGCCGCCGACGCTACGCGTCGTGGCACTGGCCCGGGCGCCGGAGAGTGGCGGCGGCCTGGACGGCCTGCGGGTCGAGATCCGCCGGGCCCATGACGGCCTCGTCGCACTGCCAGCGCCGCTGCCTCTGCCGACCGACGCGCTGACGCTGCCCGCGGGGACCTATGACGTCTCGCTGCGCGCCGGAGAGGACGAGATCCTGCGGCGCGAGGGCGTCACCCTGGCCGCCGGCGATCAGGCGATCGTCTACTTCGCGCCGTGACGCTCCCAACGCGTGCGGCCGCGCACCCATTGGCCTCGGCCAGCACGCAACAGCTGAACGATTCTCGCATCTTGCCACGCATCCGACGGGTTCGCCGCGAGGCGTCGCCGGAGGCACCAAATATTATCCATGACGCTTATCGCCGCACAAGTGTGACAGGTTCGCTGTCCTCGGTGATTACTTTAGTATGGAAGCGTACCGATCGACTCATCGCCCAATATGCGTTCACAATACGCCGGTATGCTTGACCTCTGAATTCTTATTGCGCGGGAATCCGCTTGACTCGTCGGCGTTGTCTTGGCAATCTCCGGCTCAGAAACGAACCGCCCAAGAAATAAAGTTTTGCTTTCGAGCAAAGTTGATCTGTCCGCCCCAATGGGGGACAAGATCGGGATGATGTTTCGTCCTGTCGATGCCAATCCTTTTTGTTTGATCAAAGGATCTATGCCGTTTTGGCATTGACCGCTCTGCGCCATGGTCTGGCCGGTACGGCGTCGGTGGCGTGCCCCCACTGATGTGGAGGGCCGCACGCCGTGAGCCGGAGGCACGAGCGCAGGCGGCGGCGCCGGACTCCGCCGCCGGTACCACCACAGCCGGGGATCGCACCATGACGTTGGCCGAACGGAACCGCCCCTCGCTCGCCCCGGACGAGTCGTTCGGCTTTGCCGACGCGCTGGCCGCCGCGCGCTCGTCGATCGAGGAAAGCGCCCGTGTGCTGCAGGACTACGCGACGACAAGGCGCGCCGGGGCCGGGGCGCCGTTCTGCCTCGACTCCCGGGCCCTCGCCATCCTCGCCTACAAGGGGGCGCTGTCCCGGGTGCGTCGGCGCTTCTGGACCACGACCTTCCTGGGGTCGGGCTTCTGGTGCGACATCGACGAGGACATCCTCGATGCCAACGTCCGCATGACGATCGACTGCCGCCGCGCCGGCGGCGAGGTGCGGCGGCTCTTCCTGCTCGCGCTCACGCCGGAGGAGGAGATCCAGCGCATCCAGGACGAACGCATCCTCCTGCGCAAGTGCGACGACCGCGACGGGCTGGCCCGCCTCGACCAGCGGATGGCCAATCTGGCGGGCAACATCGCCCTGCTGCGCCATCACGGCTGCGACGTGCGGGTGAGCTGCGACCCCGACCGGCTGTACCAGAGCCTGCCGGTGGATCTCGACGTCGACCCGCGCGACACCGAGCTGGCGCTCTACGACGACTGGCGGTTCGACCTGTTCCGCGGCGGGCTGATCGGCTCCATCCAATGCGTCCAGGGCTACACCCCCGCGATGACCCGCTTCGCCGAGTACCGCGACGCCCTCGCCGGGCGCTTCGAGGAGCTGTGGGCGACGTCGACGCCGATGGCGGACTTCCTGGAGCGCCTGCGCCGCGACACCGAGGAATCGGTGCGGCGCATCGACTACCCCGTGAGCTGGCTGGTCCGCTACGACCACGCCCTCTCGCGCGAGGACGAAGCCCTGAAGCTGGAGGAGCTGAGCGCCGTGCGCGTCGACCTCATCCGGCTGGGCCGCTGGGGCGAGATCCGCCATTTCCTCGACGTCGGCACCTGCACCGGCCGCTACCCGCTGACCCTGCGGGACGCGGTGGTGCCGGAGGGCGCCATCCTCGGCGTCGACAACGACATCGACTGCGTCCGCTTCGCCAAGGCCAAGGTGCGTCGCGCGCTGGGCGATCAGACCCGCCTGCGCATCGAGCGGCACGATTTCCGATCGATGGAGCCGCCGGCCGCCGGCCGCTTCGACCTCGTCACCTGCATGCTCGGCACCCTGTCGCACTTCGAGCGCGGCTCCGCCACCGCGCCGCCCTTCGACGACCCCTTCCAGCGCGCCCTGGAGAAGTTCGCCCGCCTGCTCGCCGACGACGGCCTTCTGTTCTTCACCGTCTGGACGGAGGAGGCCTGCCGGGACCTGCGCTACCTCGGCATCTACGACGAGGACGACAAGCAGCGGCTCGCCCAGGCGGCGATCCGGCCCGAGGAGCTGCTGCTGCGGATCGCCGGCGCCGGCCTCGCCGCGCAGGCCCCGATCCGCCTCCAGGACCGCCTCGACCTCTACCGCTGCGCCCGGCAGCAGCCGCCGCCGGCGTAGGGCGGCGGCCCCGACCCGGAGGCGCCGCATGAGACACCGCAGAGGAAGACCCGCCATGGCCACCCCCGACACTTCGCCCAAGAAGCCCCAACCCGAAGGCGCCGCCGAGGACCCCGCGGCCACACTGGCCCGCCCCTTCATCGACGCCCACAACGCCTATCTGCAGCAGCTTGCCGAGAGCTGGCAGACGGCGCAGCGCGCGTACACCGACGCCCAGAGCGCCCACGCCAAGGCCTGCGACACCATGGCGCGCGACCTGCGGCGGGATATGGCCGAGCGCGGGCGCCGCCACGACGAGGAGCAATGGTCGGCCGCCCAGGCGGCCACCTGCGACGAGCGGCAGCGCGCCGCCATGACCGCCTATGGCCGCTGCTACAGCGACCTGTGGGGGGTCTGGCTGGCCGCCGCGCAGAAGCACGCCGGCCTCGCCCAGGACTGGGAGGCGACCACCGCCAAGCTGCAGAAGACCTATTCCGACCAGTGCAGCGCGGCCTACCGCACGTACCTGGCCGCGCTCCAGAAGGCCTGGCAGGGGGTGAACCTCGACCAGCTTCCGGCGGCGCTGCTCGGCTACGTCGCCTGGTCGGGCGGCGACGTGGCGCGCTGGGCCGGCGGCGCCCCGCCGCGCGCCTGACCGGCCCCGCCAGGACATCCGGAGGCAGCGGCCGACGCCGGTGGCGGCGACCAGGGGCGGGACCGGACGGCACTGGGAACGGACGGCACCGGGAACGGACGGGAGTGGAAACGAGACGATGAGTGACGTGACGGCCCGCATTCCGAACCTCACGCCGGCGCAGGCGGCCCGCCTCCAGGACCGCCTGCGCACGGCGGCGGCGGCCCGCGCCGGCGCGGCCCGGCCGGCGCCGGACGGCCCGCCGCCCGCCCCCGCGACCATCCCGCCGGCCGTCCTGTCCTTCGGCCAGGAACGCCTGTGGTTCCTCGACCGCATGGAGCCGGGCAGCCCCGCCTACAACGTGCCGGCGGCGTTCCCCCTGCACGGGCCGGTGAACACCGCGCTTCTCCAGCGCTGCGTGGAGGAGATCGTCCGCCGCCACGCCATCCTGCGCACCGCCTTCACCACCCGCGACGGCCAGCCGGTTCAGGTCGCCGGCCCGCCCGGCCCGGTGCCGCTGACGCTCGTCGACCTCGGCGGGCTGCACGGCGCCGACCACGAGGCCGGGCTGCGGGAGGCGATCGCGGCGGCGTGCCAGCACGCCTTCGACCTGGCCGCCGGGCAGCCCCTGCGCACCACCCTGGTCCGGCTCGCCGAGCGGCCGGGGCAACCGAGCCACCTGCTGGTGGTCGTGATGCCCCACATCGTGTCGGACGCCTGGTCCCTGTCGGTGTTCCTGCGCGAGCTCGGCCTGCTCTACGAGGCGTTCGCCGCCGGCCGGCCGTCGCCCCTGCCGGAGCTTCCCATCCAGTACGCCGCCTTCGCCGCCGCCGAGCGGCAGCGGCTGGACGGCGACCGCCGGCAGCGCCTGCTGGACCATTGGCGGAGCCGGCTCGACGGCGCGCCGCCGGTCCTGCCGCTGCCGACCGACCGGCCGCGGACCGCGGCGCGCAGCGACCGCGGGGAGACCCACGCCTTCGCCATCCCCGCGGAGGTCGCCGCAGACCTGCGCACGGTGTGCGAGCGCACCCGGACCACCCCCTTCATGGCGACCCTGGCGGCGTTCGTGGTGTTGCTGGCGCGGTCGGCGCGCACCCGCGACGTCGTGGTCGGCACGCCGATCACCACCCGCAACCGGGCCGAGCTGGAAGGGCTGATCGGCTTCTTCCTCAACACCCTGGTGCTGCGCACGCGGATCGACGGCGACCCCAGCTTCGCCGAGCTGCTCGGCCAGGTCCGGGCGGCGACGCTGGACGCGTTCGACCATCAGGATCTGCCGTTCGAGCTCCTGGTGGACGCGGTGAAGCCGGACCGCAGCCTCAGCGCCCATCCCGTGTTCCAGGTGATGTTCGTGATGCAGTCGGCCGCCGCCGCCGGGCCGGGCGGATTCGAGACGCCGACCGCGGCGAGCGGCCGGTCGCGCTTCGACCTCACCCTCTCGGTCATCGAGGGCGACGGCCGGCTCACCGGCTACGTCGAATACCGCACCGACCTGTTCGATGCGGCCACCATCGAACGCCTGGCCGGGCGCTACCGGACCTGCCTCGCCGACGCCCTGCGCCGCCCGGACACGCCGCTGTCGCGCCTCGCCCTGCTGAGCGCGGAGGACGAGGCGTGGCTCGGCCGCTGGAACGACACCGCCCAGCCGCTCGGCGCCGCGGCGTGCATCCACCATCTTCTGGAGCGCCAGGCCGCGGCGGCCCCCGCGGCGACCGCCATCGTCGACGCGGCCGGCCGGACGCTCACCTACGCCGAGCTGGAGGCCCGCGCCAACCGTCTCGCCCATCATCTGCGCGCCGCCGGTGTCGGCCCGGAGACGGTGGTCGGCCTGTTCACCGAACGCTCGCCCGACATGATCATCGGCCTGCTCGGCATCCTCAAGGCCGGCGGCGCCTACCTGCCGCTCGATCCGGCCCATCCGGCCGACCGGCTGCGCTTCATGCTCGACGACACCGGCGTGCCCGTGGTCGTGACCCATCCCTCCTGCGCCGCCCGGCTGCCCGGATTCGCCGGCCGGGTGGTCGACCTGGCGGCGGAGGCCGCGGCCATCGCGGCCCGACCGGACCACGCCCCCGACAGCGGGGTCGGCGCCGACCACCCGGCCTACGTGATCTACACCTCGGGCTCGTCGGGGCGGCCCAAGGGGGTGGTGGTTCCCCACCGCGGCGCCTGCAACGCCGGCGAGGTGGAGCACCGTCTCTACCGCACCGGCCCGGACGACCGCGTCCTGCAGTTCGCGTCGCTCACCTTCGACGCCTCGATCTTCGAGATCCTGATGGCGCTGCGCGGCGGCTCCGCCCTGCAGTTGATCGACGCCGACACCGCGCGGTCCGGCGCCGACCTGCTGCGGGTGCTGGAGGCGCGCGCGGTGTCGATCCTGGCCCTGCCCCCCAGCGCGCTGGCCATGCTGCCGCCGGCCCCCCTGCCCGCGCTGCGGCTGATCATCGTGATGGGCGAGGACTGCCCGGCCGAGCTGGTCGCCCGCTGGCGCCACGTCCCGGAGTTCTTCAACTGCTACGGGCCGACCGAGGCCTCGATGTGGATGACCGGGACCTTCCTGTCCCCGGACCGGCCGGTCACCATCGGCCGGCCGATCGCCAACACCCGGGCCCACGTGCTGGACGAGCACGGCACCCCCGTCCCGCCCGGCGTGCCGGGCGAGCTGTTCATCGGCGGCGTCTGCGTCACCCGCGGCTATCTCGGCCGCCCCGGCCTGACGGCGGAGCGCTTCGTGCCGGACCCCTTCGGGCCGCCGGGCGCCCGGCTCTACCGCACCGGCGACCTGGTGGTCTGCGGGGCCGACGGCGACCTTCATTTCCTCGGCCGGCTCGACCTCCAGGTGAAGATCCGCGGGATGCGGGTCGAGCTGGGGGAGATCGAGGCGGCGCTGCTGGCCCATCCGGCGGTGCGGGCCGCCGCGGTCGCCGTGCGCGACGACCTCCCGGCGGGCCGGGGCCTGGTCGGCTACCTCGTTGCCGATCCGGAGACCGCGCCGGGCCCGAGCGCGCTGCGCCGCTTCCTCGGCCAGCGCCTGCCCGAGCACATGGTGCCCGTCGCCTTCATGGCGCTCGACGCGCTGCCCCTGAACCCGGCGGGGAAGGTCGACCGGCGGGCGCTCCCGGCGCCGCCGCGCGAGCGCCCGGCGCTCGACGACGCCTTTCTCAGCCCGTCCGGCCCGGTGCAGGACGCGGTGGCGGGCATCTGGGCCGGGCTGTTGGGGATCGACCGCATCGGCGTGCACGACAACTTCTTCGACCTGGGCGGACACTCGCTGCTGGCGACCCAGATCGCCGCCCGGGTGCGCGACTCGTTCGGCGTGGACCTGCCGATCCGCGCCGTCTTCGAACACCCGACCGTGGCCGACCTCAGCGCCCGCGTCGAGGAGGCCCTGGCCCGGACTGGACCCGCCGGCGCGTCGCCCGCGACGGCCGGGGTCCAGCCACCGGTCCCGTCATCGGTCGCGCCATCGCCACCCCCGCCCGAGCCGCAGGCCGTGCCGACGGCGCCCGCCCGTCGGCATCCGCTGTCCTTCGCGCAGGAGCGGCTGTGGTTCCTGCGCCAGCTCGACCCCGGGGACCGCTCCTACAGCATCCCGGTCGACCTGCCGCTGTGGCAGGTCGACGCCGACCGGCTGCGGCGGGCGCTGAACCTGGTGGTGGCCCGGCATGACGCGCTGCGCACGACCTTCCGTCTCGACGGCGACCACCCGGTGCAGGTGGTGGCACCCGCGCTCACCCTCGACATCCCGGTGGTGGACCTCCCGGCCGAGGACGAGACGGCCCGGCGCGACGCCTACGGCCGGCTGCGCGCCGCCGCCCTCGCCCAGCCCTTCGACCTCGCCGCGGGGCCGCTGCTGAGGGCGACCCTGGCCCGGTTCGGCGACAGCGCCGCATGCCTGCTCATCGTCGTCGACCACATCGTCGCCGACGCCTGGTCGACGGCGGTGCTGCTGCGCGAGCTCGCCACCTTCTACGACGCTCTGACCCGCGGCGTGCCAGCGGCGCTGCCGCCGCTGGCGCTGCAATACGGCGACTGCGCGGCGCGCCAGCGCGCCCGCCTGCAGGGGGAGCGGCTGGACCGCCTGCTGGCCTTTTGGACCACGCGCCTCGCCGACGCCCCGCCGCGCATCGACCTGCCCTTCGACCACCCGCCCGGGCATGGTGCCACCCCGGTTGCCGGCGCCCTGCATCCCTTCGCGCTGCCGGACGCGGCGGCGGCCGCGGTGCGGTCCCTCGCCCTGGCCCGCCGGACCACCGTGTTCACGGTCCTTCTCGCGGCGTTCCAGGCCTTCCTGTGGCGCTGCACCCGGCAGGACACGGTGCTGGTCGGCTCGCCGGTGGCCAACCGGGACGAAATCGACGTGGAGCCGCTGATCGGTTTCTTCGTCAACATGCTGGTGTTTCGCGCCGACCTCGACGACACCATGACGTTCGACCGGTTGCTGGAGCAGGTCCGGACGACCTCGCTGGCGGCGTTCGAGCACCAGGAGCTGCCGTTCGCCCGCCTGATCGAGGCCCTTCAACCCGAGCGCGACCCCGCGTTCAACCCGGTCTTCCAGGTCATGTTCACCGTGCACCGCACCGGCGCGGCGACCGCCACCGGCGATGGGGGCGGCGGCGGCGCAGCGGAGGCGCCCGGCGCCCAGGGTGCCAAGTTCGATCTGTCGCTGCACGTCGCCGACGACGGCCGCGGCCTGAACGGGGTGATCGAGTACCGCAGCGCGCTGTTCGAGCCCGCGACCATCGCCCGCCTTGCCGACCACCTCCAGCGCTTCATCGCCGTCGTCGCCGCAAACCCCGCGGCGGCGCTCGCCGAGGCGCCGCTGGCCGGGGAGGCCGAGCTCGACCGGCTGCGCGCCTGGCATGCCACCGGCGCCCCCCTGGCGGACGCCACCGTGCCGATGCTGTTCGAATCCCAGGCGGCGCGCACGCCCGGCGCGGTGGCGGTGGCCGAGGCCGACGGCGACGGCAGCCTGACCTACGCGGCGCTCGACCGCCGCGCCGGCGCGGTGGCCCGCCACCTCCGCGCCCAGGGCGTCGGCCCGGAAAGCCTGGTGGGGGTGTGCGTGGAGCGCTCCCTCGACCTCGCCGTCGCCGTGCTGGCCGTGCTGAAGGCCGGCGCGGCCTTCCTGCCGCTGGACCCCGACCTGCCGGACGAGCGGCTGGCGATGATGCTGGGCGACGCGCACCCGGCCCTGGTGTTCGCCGACGGCGCCGCCGCTGCCCGGGTCACCGCCGCCGGCGCCCGGGCCGTCGCCGTGGACGCCGCGGCGGCGCACGGCCGGGCCGCCCCGGCCGGCGGCACCCCGGCCGGCGGCACCAACGCCGCGTACGTGATCTACACCTCGGGGTCGACCGGCCGGCCGAAGGGGGCGGTGAACACCCACCGCGCCCTCGCCAACCGCCTGGTGTGGATGCAGGAGACCTACGGCCTCGGCGTCGGCGACCGGGTTCTGCACAAGACGTCGATCGGCTTCGACGTCTCGGTGTGGGAACTGCTGTGGCCGGTGATCACCGGGGCGACCCTGGTGATGGCGGCCCCCGGCCGCCACGGCGACCCGGAATACCTGGCCGCCGCCCTGGCCGGGGCCGGCATCACCCACGTCCATTTCGTGCCGTCGATGCTGCGCGCCTTCCTCGCCCGGCCCGGCCGCCTCGACCTGCCGGCGCTGCGCTGCATCGTCGCCAGCGGCGAGGCGCTGGCGCCCGATCTGCAGGAGGCGGTGTTCGCGCGCCTCCCCGGGGTGGCGCTGGAGAACCTCTACGGCCCGACCGAGGCCGCCATCGACGTCACCCGCTGGCCGTGCCGCCGCGACCCCGCCCGTTCCACCGTGCCGATCGGCCATGCCATCGGCAACACCCGCATCCATGTGCTGGACCGCCGGCTGAACGAGGTGCCCGTCGGCATCGCCGGCGAGCTGTTCATCGCCGGCGATGCCCCGGCGCGCGGCTATCTCGGCCGCCCCGGCCTGACGGCGGAGCGCTTCCTGCCCGACCCCTTCGGCGAGGCGCCGGGCCGCCGCATGTACCGCACCGGCGACCTCGGCCGCCGCCTGCCGGGCGGCGAGATCGAGTATCTCGGCCGGCTGGACGACCAGGTGAAGCTGCGCGGCATCCGCATCGAGCCGGGCGAGGTCCGCGCCGCGCTGCTGCGCCAGGCCGCGGTGCGCGACGCCGTGGTGACCGTCGACGGGGCGGCGGCCTCCCCCGACCGCGCCCTGGTCGCCCACGTCGTGCCCCGCAGCGGCCACGGGGTCGACGCCGACGGCCTGCGCCGCGCCCTCCACGCCGTCCTGCCGTCGTACATGGTGCCGGCGCACATCATCGCCATCGACGCCGTGCCGGTCACCGCCAACGGCAAGCTCGACCGCAAGGCCCTGCCGCGGCCGGCCGCGGGGAGCGGCCCAGAGGGCGCCCGTCAGGGCGCCCTGACGGGCGCCGATCAGGACGCTCCGCAGGACCTGGGCAACGACCCGGTGCAGGCCCTGGTGGCGGAGGTCTGGGCGGAGGTTCTCGGCCGCCGCGCCGTGGCCGCCACCGACAACTTCTTCGACCTCGGGGGGCATTCGCTGCTGGCCGTGCGCGTGCTGTCCCGCCTGCGCGCCGGCCTCGGCGTGGACCTCCCGGTGTCGCGGTTCTTCAACGCCCCCACGCCGGCGCTGCTGGCCCGGGCGATCCGCGACGCGGCACCCGACGCCGACGCGCTGGTCGCCCAGGCCAGGGGCGCCCGCGCCCTGCCCGACGAGGTGCGAGCGCCATGACGATGGACCAGACCGACGCCACCGCCCTCACCGGCCCCGAGGACCGCCGCGCCCGCCCGTGGTGGGAGGTCACCGGCGCCGCCACGGACGGCCCGGCGCCGCTGTCCTTCGCCCAGGAGCGCCTCTGGTTCCTCGACCGGCTGCAGCCGGGGAACCCCGCCTACCACATCCCGTGCGTGGTCCCCTTGCACGGCGCCATCGCCGTGGCGGCGCTGCGCGACAGTCTGTCCGACGTGGTGGCGCGCCACGATGCGCTGCGCACCCGCTTCGGCATGGCCGCGGGCCGCCCGGTGCAGCGGGTCGCGGCGGCGGCCGGCGTGCCGCTGCCGGTGGCGGTGTGCGAGGGCGCCGACCGCCTGGCGCGGCGGGCCGACGCCCGGCGCCGCGCCGAGGCCGAGATCGTGCGGCCGTTCGACCTGGCGGAGGGGCCGCCCCTGCGCGCCCTCCTCCTGGCCATCGACGAGGACGAGCACTGGCTGGTGGCGACGGTCCACCACATCGTCTTCGACGCCTGGTCGCTGCGCCTGTTCCTGGGCGAACTGGCGGCCGGATACCAGGCCCGGCTGACCGGGCGGGCCGCCACCCTGCCGCCGCTGGCGCTGAGCTACGGCGCCTACGCCCGCTGGCAGCGCCAGCGCCTGCAGGGCGCGCATCTGGCCGGGCTGATGGCGTTCTGGCGCGACCGCCTCGACGGCGCCCCGGCCGTGCTGGAGCTGCCCCTCGACCGGCCGCGGCCGGCCGTCCTCAGCCACCGCGGCGGGACTCATCCCTTCAGCCTCCCGGAGGCCGCCAGCCACGCGCTGCGCGCCCTCGCACGGGCCGAACAGGCGACGCCGTTCATGGTCCTGCTGGCGCTGTTCCTGACCCTGCTGCACCGCAGCACCGGCCAGGAGGACCTGGTGGTGGGCACCCCCGCGGCCAACCGCGACCGGCCGGAGCTGGAGGGGCTGATCGGCCTGTTCCTCAACACGCTGGTCCTGCGCACGGACGTCGCCCCCGACCTTCCGTTCCGCGCCCTGGTGCGGCGCGTCCGCGCCATCACCCTGGAGGCGTACGAGCACCAGGACCTGCCGTTCGAGAAGCTGGTGGAGGAGCTGCGGCCCGACCGCAACCTCAACGTCAACCCGCTGTTCCAGGTCCTCTTCGTGCTCCAGGGCGGGGCCGCCGACGGCACGGCGGCGGCGGGCCAGGGCGACCCGAACCGCGACCCCGGCCCGTTGGGCACCGGCACCGCGAAGTTCGACCTCAGCCTCTACCTCACCGATGCGGACGGCGCCATCACCGGCCTGTGGGAGTACAACACCGACCTGTTCGACGGCGCGACCATCGCCCGCATGACCGGCCATCTCGCCACCCTGGCCGAGGGGATCGCCGCGGACCCCGACGCTGCGCTGGCCGACCTGCCGCTGCTGACGGATGCGGAGCGGCGGCGGTTCGCCGCCTGGAACGGCACCGCGACGGCCGCCGCCGACGCCCGCCAGGCCCACCGGCTGGTGGAGGAGCAGGCGGGCGCCACGCCCGACGCGGAGGCCGTGGTGTGCGACGGCGAGGCCGTGACCTACCGCGTCCTGAACGCCCGTGCCAACCGCCTGGCCCACCGCCTGCGCGCGGCCGGCGCCGGGCCGGAGGTGGCGACCGGCATCTGCGTGGAACGGTCGATCGACATGGTCGTTGCGGTGCTCGGCGTGCTCAAGGCCGGCGGCCCCTACGTCCCGCTCGACGCCGGCTACCCGGCCGAGCGCCTCGCCGGCATGCTCGACGACTCCCGCGCTCCGGTGGTGGTGGTCCAGGAGCGGACGGCGGCGGCGCTGGCGCAGGGGTATCGCGGCACGGTGCTGCGCATCGACGCCGACGACACCCTGGCCGGCCAGCCCGAGGAGGATGCGGCACCCACCGGCAGCCCCGAGGCCCTGGCCTACATCATCTACACCTCGGGCTCCACCGGGGTGCCGAAGGGCGTGGGGATGAGCCATCGCTCGCTCACCAACCTCACAGTCTGGCAGAACCGGATCAACCCGCTGGGACCGGGCGAGCGCACGCTCCAGTACAACGCCTTCAGCTTCGACGTCAGCGTGCTAGAAATCCTGTCGACCCTGTCGACGGCGGGGACGCTGGTGCTGGTGTCGGAGGCGACGCGCCGCGACCCGGCGGCCCTGGCCGCTCTGCTGGCCCGCGAACGGGTGCGCCGCCTGTTTCTGCCCTACACCGCCCTGGCCCGCTTGGCCGATTACGCGGCGGGGCGGGGGCCGCTGGGCCTCGACCTGGTCCAGGTGATCTCGACCGGCGAGCCGCTGCAGGTCACGCCGAACATCGTCCGCTTCTTCGCCGCCCTGCCGGGCTGCCGGTTGCACAACGAGTACGGCCCGACCGAAACCCATTTCGTGACCGAGCACACCCTGCCGCCCGACCCGCGGGACTGGCCGACCCTGCCGGCGGTGGGGCGGCCCATCGACAACGCCGCCGTGCACGTCCTCGACCGCCGGGGCGGCCGGGTGCCGGTCGGGGTGGTGGGCGAGCTCTGCGCCGGCGGCCTGGCGGTGGCGCGGGAGTACGTGGGCCGGCCGGCGATGACCGCCGAGCGCTTCGTCCCCGACCCGTTCGGCGGTGCCGCGGGCGCCCGGCTCTACCGCACCGGCGACCTCGCCCGCGTGCGCGACGACGGCACGGTGGACCTGCTCGGCCGGCGCGACCACCAGGTCAAGGTCCGTGGCTTCCGCATCGAACTGGGCGAGATCGAGGTGGCGCTGGGCCGCCACCCCGAGGTCGACGCGGCCGTCGTCACCGCCCGCGGCAGCGACGCCGGCAACCGGCACCTCGTCGCCTACGTGGTCGCGGCCCCCGGCCGGGACGCGCCGGACGGCGTGGCGCTGCGGCGGTTCCTGCTGGACCGGCTGCCGGAGCACATGGTGCCGTCGGTCTACGTGGCGATGGACCGCCTGCCGCTGGGCGGCACCGGCAAGGTCGACCGCTACCGCCTGCCCGACCCGGCCGCGTTGCCCGGGGCGGCCGGCGCCGCCGGGGCGGTGGCGCCGCGCAACGCCGTCGAGGAGGAGGTGGCCGCCATGTGGCGTGAGGTGCTGATGCGCGACCGCATCGGCGTCCACGACAACTTCTTCGCGCTGGGCGGCCACTCGCTGAGCGTCATCCAGCTGGTCACCCGCCTGCGCGAGGCGTTCGGCGTCGACCTGCCGATCCACCGCGTGTTCGAGGCGCCGACCGTGGCGGAGCTGGCGCTCCTCGTTCTCCAGACCCAGGCCGCGGCGGCCGACCCCGACGAGGTGGCACGCTGGCTCGACGAGATCGAATCGGAGGAGGAACCATGAGCGACGGGTACGAAGACCGCACCATTCACCGGGTCGTCATCAACGACGAGGAGCAGTACTCCATCTGGCCGGCGGCCAAGCCTCTGCCGGCCGGCTGGCGGGACGCCGGGAAGGAAGGCTCCAAGGCCGACTGCCTCGCCCACATCGACGCCGTCTGGACGGACATGCGCCCGTTGAGCCTGCGCACGGGAGCCACCGCATGACCGTCTCCACGACCGAACCGACGCTCGACGCCGCCGCGACCGCCGGCATCGAGGAGCAGGTGCTGGCGCATCTGCGCGACGATCTCATCCCGGGCCAGGCCGGCGGCCTCACCGCCGACACGCCGCTCGACGGGCTGATCGACTCCACCGCGATCATGGAGCTGGTGGTGTGGGTGGAAGGCACCTTCGGCTTCACCGTCGAACTGGACGACATCACGCCCGACAATTTCGGCAGCGTGCACCAGCTCACCCGGTGGATCGCGCGCAACACGGGGCGCGGGGACGGCTGACCATGCTGCACGATCTGCTCACCGCGGCGGCCCGGCGGTGGCCCGACAAGGCGGCCGTCGTGGCTCCCGATGGGGCGATCTCCTTCGCCGGCCTCGACCGCCGGAGCGACGCCGTCGCCCGGCGTCTGCGCGGCCTGGGCATCGGGCCGGGCGACCGGGTCGCCATCATGGCCGAGCCGTCCCTCGACGCGCTCGCCGTGTTCTGGGGCGTGCTGCGGGCCGGCGCCGCCACCGTCGACATCGCGCCCTCCGCCACCCCGGCCGCCCTGGACGCCCTGGACGAGGCCGCCCCCCGCGCGCTGGCGGCTCATGCCGGGCTTCTCCGGGCCATGGCCGACGTCGCCCTGCGCGGGTGCCCCGGCATCGTGCTGGTGACCGGCGCCGATGCGGACGGCCCCACCCCGGCGTTGCCCGCGTCCGGGCGCCGGGTGCTCGCCGTCGGCGCCCTCGCCGACGACCAGGGCCGGGACGGCGATGGCGACCCGTTGCCGCGGGTGGCCGAGGCCGGGCTGGCGATGTGCGTCTACACCTCCGGCACCACCGGCCGGCAGAAGGGTGTGATGCTGAGCCACGGCAACCTGCTGTCCAACCTCGCCGCCTACCAGGCGCGGATCGGACTGACGGCCGGGGACAGCCTGCTCCTGGTGGCGCCGCTCCACTACATCCACGGCCGCATCCAGCTCCTGCTGTTCGCGATGCTGGGGGGCACCGTCGTGATCTCCCGCGGCTTCCGCTTCCCGCCGCTGGTGGTCCAGGAGCTGGCGCGCCACCGCATCACCTGCTTCTCCGGCGTGCCCTACCACGTGGCCACCCTGCTCAGCCACAGCCGCATCGCCACCACCCCGCTGCCCGACCTGCGCCACCTCATGATCACCGGGGGGGCGCTTGCCCCGGACCGGCTGCGCGCGCTGCAGGACGCCCTGCCCGAGGCGGCGATCCACCTCAACTACGGCCTGACCGAGGCGTCGCCGCGCCTCACCTACCACGGCCCGTCCTGCGAGGTGTTCGCCCGCCCCACCTCGTGCGGCCGCCCGTTGCCCGGCGTCACCATCGAGATCCTCGGCGCCGACGGCGCAGCGCAGCCGCCCGGTGTGGCCGGCGAGGTGGTGGCCAGCGGTCCCGGCATCATGATGGGCTACGTGTCGGGGGACGAACGCAGCTCGGGGCGGATCGACTCCCGCGGTCGCCTGCGCACCGGCGACCTGGGCCACCTCGACGCCGACGGCTATCTGCACCTGCACGGGCGCCGGTCCGACATGATCAAGACGGCCGGCGAGCGCGTGTTCCCGGCGGAGATCGAGCAGATCCTGGCCACCCACCCCGACGTCGCCGAGGCCGCCGCCTTCGGCGAGCCGGACGCGCACCTGGGCGAGCGGGTCGTCGCCTGCGTCGTCGCCCACCCCGGGCGGCGGCCGGATCCGGTGGCGCTGCGCCGCCACTGCCTCGCCAGCCTGCCCCTGCTGCGCGTCCCGCGCGAGATCCGCGTCGTGGCGGAGCTGCCGAAGACGGCGTCGGGCAAGGTGCGGCGCGACGCGCTGCGGGAACCGCCGCTGCCGCCCGGCGGCGCGGCGGCGCGGGCGGAGGCCTCGGCATGAGGGTCGACCTGTCCGGCCGCGTCGTCATCGTCACCGGGGCGAGCCGCGGCATCGGCCGCGCCATCGCCCTGACCGCCGCCGCCGCCGGAGCCTCGGTGGTGCTGGCGGCGCGCACGCGCGATCCCCTGGACGCCGCAGCGGCGGCCGTCGCCGAGCACGGCGGCACGGCCCTCGCCCTGCCCCTCGACCTCACCGCGCGGGGCGCCCCGGCCGGCCTGGTGAAGGCGGCGCTCGACCGCTTCGGGCGGGTCGACGTGCTGGTCAACAACGCGGCCGCCACCACCATCGCCAACACCGTGATGCAGAAGGAGGACGACCTGCGCGCGGTGTTCGAGCTCAACGTCTTCGCCCTGATGGCGACCACCCAGGCGGCGCTGCGGCCGATGATCCGCGCCCGCTGGGGCCGCATCGTCAACATCGCCTCGGTGGCCGCGAAGTTCGGGCCCGCGTACAACGGCGCCTACGCGGCGTCCAAGGCGGCGGTTCTGGGCCACACGCGCACGGTGGCGCGGGAGACCGCCGGGCTGGGGATCACCGCCAACGCCCTCTGCCCCTGGCACGTCCGGACCGACTTCGTCGACCAGGCGATGGAACGCCGGGCGCGCATGTTCGGCAAATCGGTGGACGACTACCTCGCCGGGGTCGTCGCGGAGAGCCCGATGAAGCGGCTGATCGACGAGCGCGAGGTCGCAGGCCTCGCGGTCTATCTGATGTCCGACCTCGCCGCCGGCATCACCGGCCAGTCCCTCAACATCTGCGGCGGGACGACCATGGAATGAACGAGTCGCCGTCCGACCTCCGCGGTTTCCTGGACCGCGTCCGCGCCGAGCGGCCGGCCGACCTCGTGGAGGTCGAGCGCGAGGTCGACCCGCGCTACGAGACCGCGGCCATCCTCGCGGCGCTGGAGGCCCAGCACCGCTCGCCCATCCTGCTGTTCCGCCGGGTGGCCGGCACCGCCATGCCGGTGGTGACCAACCTGTGCGGCTCGATGGGCCGCATGGCCCTGGCGCTGGGCTGCCCGCTGCGCGAGGTGGCGGCCCGCTACGCCCGGGCGGTGGCCGACCCGGTCGCCCCGGTGACGGTGCCGGACGGGCCGGTGCACGAGACGGTGGCGCTGGGCGGCGACGTCGATCTCGGCCGGCTGCCCGCGCTGGTCTACCACGAGCATGACGCGCCGCGACCCTACATCACCGCCGCCGTCGGGGTGGCCCGGGATCCCGATACCGGGCGGACGAACCTCAGCGTCCACCGCCTGATGGTCCTCGACCGCGCCCGCACCGCCATCCTTATCGAACCGGGCCGCCACCTCGACGCCATCCACCAGGCGCACCGCCGGGCCGGCCGGGCCATGCCCATCGCCTTCTTCATCGGCCTCCACCCCGCCTGGTTCCTGGGCGCGGTCCACTCCGGCCCGCTGCCGGAATACGACGTCATCGGCGGGCTGCTGGGGGCGCCGCTGCCCGTGGTCCGCTGCCTGACGCAACCCGGCCTGGTGGTGCCGGCCCGGGCCGAGATCGTTCTGGAGGGGGTCGTCGCCCCCGAGGAGCGGGTCGAGGAGGGGCCGTTCGGCGAGTGGCCGGGCTTCAGCACCGGCACCGGCCGCACCCCGGTGTTCCACGTCACCGCCATGACCAGCCGCACCGCCCCGCTCTACCAGGACGTGGTGAGCGGCAGCCTGGAGCACGTGACCATCGAGCTGCCCGCCATCGAGCACCGGGCCCTGGCCCGCGCCCGCGCCGCGGTGCCCGGGGTCACCGCCTACGCCGCGCTGGCCCCGTTCACCGCGGCGGTGGCGCTCCACAAGGCCGCCGATGACGAGCCGCGACGGGTGATGGACGCCCTGCTGACCACCGACATCCAGGCCAAGCACCTGTTCGTGGTCGACGCCGACGTCGACGTGCGCGACCCCCGCGCGGTGTTCCGCGCGCTCGGGCTCAACACCCAGCCGGCGGCCGGCGTCCATCTCTTCGCCGACGAGCGCGGCTCCCTGCTCGACCCCTCCTGCCCCTCGACCGAGGGGCGGAGCTCCAAGATGGGGGTCGACGCCACCCGGCCCCTGCGGCCCGCCCGGCCGATCCGGCCGAACCGCGTTCCGGACGCCGTGATGGCCCGCGTCGACCTGACCGAGATCCTCAAGCGCCGGCCCTGACCGCGCCCCCAGCGCCCCATCACCCGCGTCGAAGGAGGTGACCATGGAAACCGTGACCCTCGCGCCCACCGGCACCGCCATCGGTACCGGCACCGCCCCGGCAGCCGCGCGCACCAAGGAGGGCCTGCCCGTCGTCGTCGAGACCGTCCGCGGCGCCGGCCCGGACTGGCGCGACGGCGCCGCCTTCGCCGCCCACTACCGGGACGAGGGCTACGCCGTCGCCCGCGGCCTGATCCCCGCCGACCGCGCCGCCGCGGTGGTCGCCGCGTTCCGCGCCGAGGTGAAGCCCCACCGCGGGCCGCTGCTGCGCCAGCTCACCACCCGCATGGAGGAGCACCGCTTCTCCGCCGACGGCTTCATGACCAACACGCTCCTCAGCGTCCAGGATCTGGTGGACCCGCGCTTCGCCGGGTTCCGCGACGCCAGCCTCGCCGTGCTGACCGACGAGGGGGTGCAGGGGGTGCTGGCCGGTCTCGCCGGGGAGGCCGCGGCCTGTGTGGAATCCATGTACTTCGAATCCAGCGCGCGCGGCACGATCACCCACCCGGACTCCCACTTCATGGACGCGTCGGTTCCCGGCGCGCTGGTCGGCGCATGGTTCGCGCTGGAGGACATCGACCCCGGCGCCGGCCGCTTCTACCTGCTGCCGCGCAGCCAGCATCTGGGCACCGACGCGCCGCCGTTCGCCCACCTGCGCACCCAATGGGAGGCGTACGAGGCGCTGGCGAAGCGCACCGCCGGCACCTTCACCGCCAACACCGAGGCGGAGAACGCGGCGCTGCGGGTGGAGCATGGCCGGGTGCTGGCCCGGACACTGGCCGGCATCCCCTTCCTGGCACCGATGCTGGAGGCCGGCGACGTGGTGTTCTGGGGGTCGCGGGTGCTGCACGGCAGCCTCAAGCCGACGGCGCCGGGCACCTCGCGCAACTCCCTGACCGCCCACTACATCGGCCGGTCCCACGCCCATGTCCGCTGCGGGACCAGGACCGACCTGGTGCTGCGCGCGGTCAACGGCATGCCGGTCCAGCACCAGCGTCCGGTGCGGGGTGGGCGATGAAGCCGGCGCTCCAGCTCCACGAGACCGACGTGCTGATCGTCGGCGGCGGCGGCGCCGCCACCGCCGCGGCCATCGCCGCCCACGAGGCCGGCGCCCGGACCATGCTCGCCGTCAAGGGTCGGTTCGGGGTGCCGGGCGTGCGCGGGGCCGGCGCGACGTCGAACCCGCTGGCCGATTTCTGGACCATCCGCACCATCGGCCCCAAGGGCGGGCTGTTCAACCCGCCCGAGCTGGTGCACCGCGACATGGTCCAGGCCGGCCTGGGCATGGCCGACCCGGAGCTGTGCCGGATCTTCGTGGAGGAGGCGCCCGAGGCGATCCAGCGCCTGCGCTCCATGGGCCTGCGCTTCCAGAGCAAGGTCCTGGCGGTGATGCCGGCGGTGGCCGCGGCGGGCGGCACCAACAACATCGTGGCGATCCAGAAGGCGGTGATCGAGCACACCGAGACCACGGTGGTCGAGCACGCCAACCTCACCGACCTGCTGGTGGAGGACGGGCGCTGCTGCGGCGCGGTGGGGATCGACGACGACGGCGACCCCTTCCTGGTGCGCGCCGGGGCGGTGGTGCTGGCCACCGGCGGGGTGGGCCAGCTGTTCCAGTACAGCTTCAACCCGCCCGGCAACACCGGCGACGGCTACGCCATGGTGCTGCGGGCGGGCGGCGAGCTGTTCAACATGGAGTTCATGCAGCAGGGACTCGCCACCACCTGGCCCTGCCAGGCCATGGTCATGCTGTACGAGATGCCGGAGCCCTACCGGCTGTTCAACCGCGAGGGCAAATCCTTCGTCTCCGGCTACCTGCCGGCGGGCGTGACCCTGGAGGAGGTCTCGCGCTGCAAGGCCCTGCACTGGCCGGTGAGCGGGCGCGACCTCGCCCTCCACCTCGACCGCGCCATCCACGCGGAGGCGCTGGCCGGGCGCGCCACCGACCACGACGGCGTCTACCTCGACCTCTCGGCGGCGCGCCGCGGCTTCCTGCCGGAGATGTTCGTCGACTACATGGCGCGCTTCGGCATCGACCTCTCGCGCGACCTCCTGCAGGTGCAGAACCACCACCACACCAGCAACGGCGGCGCCCGGGTCGACGGCGACGGGCAGACCGCGGTGGCCGGCCTGTTCGCGGCCGGGGAGACCATGGGCTACCAGGGCGCGGACCGCCTCGGCGGCACCATGCTGGGGGGGTCGCAGGTGTTCGGCTTCCGCGCCGGGCGCAAGGCGGCCGAGGTGGCGCGCGACCACCCTGCCGCCGCCGTCGCGGCCGACACCCTGGACCGCCTGCTGTTCGAGCCGCTGGCCCGCCTGGCCGAGGCCGCCGGCCCGGCACGGCCGGGCGACCTGCTGCGGCCGCTGCAGCGCGCGATGTGGTCCCATCTCCTGGTGGAGAAGGACGCCACCCGCCTCGCCGCCGCGCTCCAGTACGTCCACGACGACCGCGAGCGGCTGGCGACCGGCATCCGGATCACCCGGCCGGCGGACCGGGTGGCGGCGCTGGAACACCGCAACCTGCTGGACGTCGCCGAGGTGATCATCGGCGCCGCGACCCTGCGCACGGAAAGCCGTGGCTCCCACTGCCGCGCCGACCATCCCCGGCGCGACGACGCGGCCTGGCTGACCACCATCGTCGCCAGCCGTGGCGACGGGGCGCTGCGCCTGCGCACGCGGCCCATCGACCCGGACTGGCAGGACCGGCCGGGCGACCTGCGCATCCTTCCCTGGGGTTGAGGAGGCGACGCGCGGTGGAACCGGAACCTCGGGTGGCGACCCTCCGCGGCGCCGACGGCTATGCGCTGCGCTACCGCGCGTGGTCGCCGGAAGGGCCGGCGCGGGCGACGCTGGTGCTGCTGAACGGCGTCACCGGGCACGCCGGCTGGTTCCAGCCCCTGGCCGGGCCACTGGCCGCCGCCGGGGTGGCGCTGGTCGGGGCCGACCGCCGCGGCAGCGGCCTCAACGCGCAGGCACGCGGCGACGCCCCCTCCGCCGGCGCGCTCATCGACGACGCCGTCCGCATCCTCGACGCCGAGGCGCGGCCGGGCATCCCCCTGCATCTCGGCGGCTGGTGCTGGGGGGCGGTGCTGGCCGCCAATGTCGCGGCGGCCCGGGCGGAGGCGCTGGCCGGGCTGGCGTTCCTCGCCCCCGGCTTCCACCCCACGCCGGCGGTGGCCGCCGGCATGGCGATCCTCGACGCCGAGGCGCGGGGCCGGCCGGCCGACGCGCCCTGCCTGGAGGTGCCGATCCCCGACGCCCTGTTCACCCGCGGGCCGCACCTGGCGGCGCTCGCCGCCGACACCCTGCGCTGCCGCCGCGTCACGCCGCGCTTCCACGCCGCCATGAGGGCGCTGGCGCTGGGTGCCGAACTGGCGCTGCGGCGGCTGCGGCTGCCGATCCTGCTGGTGCTGGCCGGCGACGACGAGGCGACCGACAACGCCCGCACCCTGAAGGCGTTCGCCCGGCGGCCCGGCCGGCCGGCCGCCGTCACCATGCTCGCGGGAGCCCACGGCCTGCCGTTCGAGGCACCGGACCGGCTCGCCGCGACCCTGGCCGCGTGGACGTCCGGCAAGGCCCCGGACGGCGGGCCGGCCATTGGGCCGGACATTGGGCCGGACACCGCGGGCGGTGCGGCATGAGGATCGCCGGCTTCGTGCTCCATCCCATCCGCATCCCCTTCCGGCGCAGCTTCACGCACGCCCGGCACCGCCGCGTCCAGACCGATGCGGTGGTGGTCGCCCTGCGCGCGGCCGACGGGCTCACCGGCCACGGCGAGATCCAGCCCCGTGCCTACGTGACGGGCGAGACGCTGGGCGGCGTGCTGGAGACGCTGGGACCGGCGGCCGGCCGCGCCCTGGTCGGCCGCGACTTCGCCACCCTGGAGGCGGTGGTGGCGCATCTGCAGCGGGCGCGCGACGCCGCCGGGCGGGCCCTCGCCACCCACGGCGGCTTCGAGGGGGCGCTGCTCGACCTCGCCGGCCAGGCCTTCGGGGTGCCGCTGGCCACCCTGCTCGGCGGGGCGGTGCGGCCGCCGCCCCCCGCCGGCGTGGTCATCGGCTTCGACGTCGCCACCGGCGACCTGCCGCGCCACGCCGCAGTGCTGCGCCTGCGCCGCGCCCGCCACGTGAAGGTGAAGGTCGGCCTCCCCGACGACGCCGCCCGTCTGGCCATCGTCGCCGACGCCGTGGGCGTGCCGCTGCGCATCGACGCCAATGGCGCCTGGGCCACCGCCGACGCGGCGATCCGCGGGCTGGCGGCCTTCGCATCCGTGCCCCTGGCGTCGGTGGAGCAGCCGCTGCCGCCCGACGACCTTGCCGGCGCGCGCCGGGTGCGCGAGGCCACCGGCATCCCCGTGGTCGCCGACGAATCCCTGTGCACCCTGGCCGACGCCGAGCGGCTCATCACCGAGGGCGCGGCCGACGCCTTCAACATCCGCATCGGCAAGTGCGGCGGCCCTCTGGGCGCCCTGCGCCTGGTCGAACGGGCGCGCGCCGCCGGCCTGCGCTGCGACCTCGGCACACTGGTGGGGGAGACCGGGCTGCTGACCCGCGCCGCCGAGGTGCTGGGGCAATGCGTGCCGGACTTCGCCTGGCTGGACGGCCGGGCGCAGAACGCCACGCTTCTCGCCGAGGACGTCCTCGACGATCCCGCCGCCGCGCTGGACGCCCCGCTGACCCTCCCCGGCCTCGGCGTCACCCCCTCCACCGAACGCCTGCGGCGCTTTGCCGCGTAGATGGCGCCACCTTCGGGGCGGCATCCCAGGCCGACCGGTGCCGCTACGCGCGGCCCTCCGAGGCCTCGACGACCGCGTCGAGCGCGCGCCGCCGCTCCTCGGGCAGGCCGAGTCGCGAGGCGAGATAGGCCAGGTACTGGCGGTCGGTGGCGGTGCCACCGCGCACCGCCAGTTCCGAGGCGAGGTAGATCTGCTCGGCCGTTTCGGGATCGTCGACGCCGCGGACGATGTCGTCCATGGGCCGGGGTGCCGCCAGCTCCCGCTCGACGGTGCGGCGCTCCTCCGGGCCCGCGCCGGCGGCGTCGAGGCTGTCGAGGATGCGCCGCGTCTCGTCGGGCGAGATGGCACCGTCGGCGTTGGCCGCCGCGATCATCGCGCGGATCAGCAGCAGCGCCTTGGCGTCGCCCAGCTCTCCGTCCGGCGCCGCGGTGCCGCGCAGCAGCCCGGCCAGCCGGTCGCCGAGGCCGCCGCCGCCGGCGCCGCCGGCCGCCGGACCGCCGCCCAGGAGTCCGCCCAGGCCGAAGCGGTCGAGCAACCCGGCCAGCGGGTTCGCGGCCTGGCCCGGCGCCCCCGCCGGGGCCGCGGCGCCCGGCGCCGTGCGCGTCCGGCCGTCCTGGTAGGCCTTGTAGGCGAGGTAGCCGAGCGCCGCCAGGCCGGCCTTGCCGGACAACCCCATGGCCGCGCTGGCCATCGGCGGCGCGCCCAGGGCGTGCGCGGCGTAGCCGCGCTTGAGGGTCTTGCCCTTCTTGCCCAGGAGCAGCGGCAGCGCCGCGGCGAACGCCGGCCCACGGGCGCTGTGCCCGCCCATCCCGTTGGCCAGCATGACGCCGAGAATCGTGCTCAACTTGCCCATGGTGCCTGTTCCTCCCCTTTTCGGATGCGCCAGGGATAAACCGCCGGCCGCCCCGCTCTGTTCCCCGGCGCGGCGGCGTTGACGGGAGCGCCGCGACGCCCTACCGAAGGGCCTTCGTCCCCCGACCGGAGCCGCCACCCCCGTGACCGAGATCATCGTCTGCGAGACCTGCCGCCAAGCCGACGCCGCGCCGGAAGGGCCGGACGAACCGACGGCCGGGGCCCGCCTCGCCGCCCTGCTGCGCGCCGCCCTGGCCGAGCGGGACGCCCCGGGCCGGGCCGGGGGAGCCGCCATCCGCGTCGCGACCCTGCGCTGCCTGATGAGCTGCCGCCGGCCCTGCGCCGTCCATCTCCGCGCCCCGGGAAAGATGGCCTACGTGCTGGGCGACCTCGCCCCGGCGCCCGAGGCCGCCCGGACGCTGCTCGCGTACGCCGAGGCCTATGCGGCCTCGGCCGACGGCGTCGTGCCCTTCCGCCAATGGCCCGAGGGGGTCAAGGGCCGCTTCGTCGCCCGGGTGCCGCCGCTCGACCCGCCGGAGCGGTGAACCCGCCGGGCGGTGCCCGCGGTCAGACGATCGCCGCGCCGACCAGGGCCAGCACGGCGAACCCCGCCAGCCCGGCCACGAAGATCCAGCGGCGCGCCGGCGTGTCGAGGACGATGCGCCCCTGGCGCGCCTGCTCCGCGGTCAGGGGGCGCGGCGCGGCGCGCCGCTCGGAGGGTCGGTGTTCGGTCGGCATCGGTGTGCTCCCTGGACGAGTGGACTTCCGGGACCGCAACAGCGGGCGGAGCGAAAATGGCCCATCGCCCCGGCCGATTCGATTCAGCCCGGCCCGGCGGTGGCGGACCGGGCCCGGGTCGGCGTCGCCAGCGGCGCCACCGCGAAGGGGGCCGGCGGCAGGCCGGCGCGGTGGCGGTCCCACATGGTCCGGTAGGCGGCTTCCAGATGCCGCGCGAAGCGGGGACTGTCGAACAGGGGAGCCACCGGCCGCGCCGCCTCCACCCGCTCCCGGAAGGCGCCCCGCAACACGGCGTCGCGGCCGAGCCGGACGGCCAGCGCCCCATAGGCGTCGAAGGTCCCGACGACCAGGTCGTGCAGGCCGGCGGCGCCGAGGAGGCCGGCGGCGACCCGCGACGCGAAGGTGTCGCCCCGGCGGGTCACCACGGGAACCCCCATCCACAGGGCGTCCGACGTGGTGGTGTGGCCGGTGTAGGGAAAGGTGTCCAGCGCCAGATCGGCCAGCCGGTAGCGTGCGAGATGGACGGCCAGCGGCGCCTGGGGAGCGAAAGCCAGCCGGCGCGGGTCGATCCCGTGGCGGGCTGCCGCGCCGCGCAGGTTGGCCGCGGCCTCGCCGCCGCCGGCCAGCCAGAGCACGCTGCCCGGCACGCCGGCGAGGATGGTCATCCACACCGCGAACAGCGGCGGGGTGATCTTGAACGGAGCGTTGAACGCGCAGAAGACCACGGCGCCGGCGGGCAGGCCGCAGGCGGCGCGATCCGGTGCCGGCAGGTCCCTGGGGCGCCGGCGGTCGTTGATCTGGTAGGTCTCCGGCATCAGCACCAGCCGCTCGCGGTAGTGCGCCTGCTGGTCCGGCGGCGTGACCACGGGGTCACCGATCAGATAGTCGATCGTGTCGGCGCCCAGGGTGCCGGGGTAGCCGAGCCAGGCGACCTGCACCGGCGCCAGCCGGCGCGCCAGCAGGTCGAGCCGGCCGTCCTGGGTGTAGCCCTTGAGGTCGACCAGAATGTCAACGCCGTCGGCGGCGACCTGGCCGGCGACCACCTGCGGGTCGGCGCCGCGGATGTCGCGGAACGCGTCGAAGGCACCCTCCAGACGCCGGCGCATGGCGCTGCCGTCGTCGGCGCCGTAGGAGTAGGCGTGGACACGGAACCGCGTGCGGTCGTGCAGGTCGAACAGCTCCGCGGCGAGATGGGCGGTGGCGTGGTCACGGAAGTCGGCGGAGAGATAGCCGACGGTGAGCCGCCCGCCACCGGCCGCAACGGCCGCCGCCCCTTGCCCTTGCCCGGCCGCCGCCGGGTGCTCGTGCGGCGGTGCCGACGGGCGCACGAAGGTGCGGTGGAACAGGCGGGCGGAGCGGTCCTGCTGCGCCGGGGTGGTGGCGATGGCCAGGGTGAGGAGGGGCAGCGCGACCCCGCGCCCGGTGTCGATGAGGTCCAGCACCTGCCCGCACAGGCGATCGTACGCGCTCCAGTCGCACACCGACAGGCTGGCGAACAGCCATTCGCTGAGGCACTCGGTTCGGTCGGGGTCGAGCCGGAAGGCGCGGCCGTACGCGGTGGCGGCGGGCAGGTTGGCCTCGCGCTGCGCATGGCCGTATCCCCGCCACTCCCGGGCGTCGTCCGGCCGCAGCGCCAGGGCCCGGCGCAGAACCGGCAGGGCCCCGGCGGCCTCCCCCCGCTCGCGGAGCACCGCCGCCAGGTGCGCGTAGGGCCGGGTGCCGGACCCATCGCCGAGCAGCCGGACCGCCCGCCGTGCCAGCGCCACGGCAACGGCGTTCCCGTCACGGCGCGCCAGCACGCCGAGGTTGAGATAGGCGTCGGCCAGATCCGGCTTCACGGCCGCCGCCACCGCCAGGTGCCGGCGCGACTCGGCGAGCCGGCCACCGGCAAAGGCGGCCACGCCCAGCAGGAGGCGCGCCGCCGGCTGGTCGGGCACCGCGGCGAGGATGGCACGGCAGAGCGCCTCGCAGGCCTCCGGTCTCGCGCTCTCGTGCAGGGACAGCGCGCGTGTCAGCGCCTCGTCGAGGGTCATGACGCCATCGTCGGCGACCGGCGCCGGCTTGCCAAGGGACTTTTCCCGGCACCGCCTGCCGGCGCCGCGGCGGCACCGCGGTTGACGCCGCGCCGGGGCGCCGCTACATCGCTGACCATGCGGACCGCGCATCGTTGGATCCTCCGGACGGGCCATGACGGCTAGCATCGACACGGCCGCCCGGCACGTCCGGGCCGGCCGCCTGACGGAGGCCGTCGCCGCGTGCCGGGCCATCCTGCACGCCGCCCCCCGCCACGCCGAAGCGCTCAACATCCTTGGCGTCGCGCTCTTCTCCGCCGGCGACAGCGACGGCGCCGCGGCGGCGCTGGCGGAGGCGGCACGGGTCGCCCCGGGCGACGCCGCGGCGCGCGCCAACCTGGCGCTGGTGCTGCAGCACCGGCGCGCCTGGGCCGCCGCGCGGGGCCATCTCGCCTCCCTGGCCGTGCTCGACCCGGCATCGACGGTCGCGTTCGCCCGGCTGGGCGCCGTCCTGCAGGAGACCGGGGACCTCGACGCCTCCCTGCGCTGCCTGCGGCGCGCCGTCCGGCTCGACCCCGACGCGGGCTCCGGCTGGCTCAACCTGGGCGTGGTCGGGTTTCTTGCCGGCGCGTACGCCGACGCCGTGGCGGCGCTGCGGCGCGCCGCCGCGATCGATCCCGCCCTGGCGTCGCCCCCGCTCCATCTCGGCGAGACGCTTCTGCGCCTGGGCCGTACCGCCGCCGCCGCCGCCGCGTTCCGGCGCACCCTCCGGCTCGACGCCGGATCGGCGGCGGCCGCGCACGGCCTCGCCCGCTGCCGCCGCTACCACGCGGCGACGGCCGGGAGCGCCGGCCCGTCCGCCGGGGTGGCGGTGCGCGGGCCGTTCCTCAGCAGCAGCGGCTACGGCCATTTCTGCCATCGCCTGATCCAGGGGCTGCGGGGCCGCGGCGTGCCGCTCCAGGCGATCGGCATCTTCGGCGACGAAGCGTGGCCGGCCGAGGACCTCGCCGCGCCGGTCGGCGCGCGGGCGCTGGTGAACTGCCTTATCCCGCTGGCGGTCGAGCCGGTGCCCGGCCTGGCGACGGTGACCTTCACCATGTTCGAGGGACGCCGGATCCCGCCGGCGTGGCGGCGCCAATGCGAGCGCAGCGACCTCGTCGTCGTGCCCACCGAATCCTCCCGCACCGCCTGGGCCGCGGCGGGGTTTCCCGAGGACCGCCTGCGCCTGTGCCCGCTGGGCGTCGATCCGGTGCGGGGCGACGACACCGGCGCCCTCGTCCTGGCCGACCCGCAGGGCGGGGCGGTGTCCCGCCACCGCCACCGGTTCCTCAACGTGTCCGACTTCGTCGCCCGCAAGAACATCGACGGCCTGCTGCGGGTGTGGCTGCGCGCCACCACACGCGGCGACGACGCGGTGCTCATCCTCAAGGTCGGCAAGGGCACCGAGCCGTCGCTGGGCGCGGATCTCGGCGCGCTGGTGCGGCTGGCGGAGAGCGCCGTGGGCAAGCGGATGGCGGAGGCCGCCCCGGTGGTGCTGGTCGACCGGCTGCTCGCCGAATCCGACATGACCCGGCTCTACCGGGCGGCGACCCACTATGTCAGCCTGTCCCACGGCGAAGGCTGGGACCTGCCCATGTCGAAGGCCGGCACCCTGGGGCTCGGCCTGATCGCGCCACGCCACACCGCCTACCTCGACTACCTCGACGACACGGTGGCGCACATGGTGCCGACGGCGGTGGGGCCGGCCCACCTGCCCGGCGCAACCGAGTTCTATCCGCCCTTCCACGGCCTGGACTGGTGGGTGCCCGACGAGGCCGCCGCCGCCGCCATCATCGCCGGCATCATCGCCGGCGACCGTGCGGAGCCGGCGCCGGCGCGCGACCGCCTGCTGCAACGCTTCACCTGGGACCACGCCGCCGCCCGCCTGCTGGCGATCCTCGACGAGGCCGGCCTCCGGCGATGACGCAGGCGTTCGCGGCGGCCGTGGCGGATCACGAGGCCGGCCGGCTCGAGGCCGCGGCCGCCGGCTACCGCGCCGCGCTGCGCGACGACCCCGGCCATCCCGACGCCAACAACAACCTCGCCATCCTGCTGCGCGCCGCCGGGCGCCTCGACGCGGCGGCGGCCCATTACCGGCACGCGGTGGCCGCCCGGCCCGACGACCCGCAGATCCGGACCAACCTGGCCCGCACCCTGTCCGACCAGGGCCGAACCGCCGCGGCGGCGGCGGCGGTGCGGTCGGCGCTGGCGCTGTGCCCCGACCACCCGGGCGCGTGGTTCAACGCCGGCACCCTGGACGGCATGGCCGGCAACCGCGCGGCGGCCATGACGGCCTACCGGCGGGCCATCGCCGTGAACCCGGCCATGGGCGAGGCGCACAGCAACCTGGGCGACGCCCACCGCGACCGCGACGAGCCCGGCCTCGCCGTCGCCTGCTACGCCACGGCGATCCGGGTGCAGCCGTCCCTGCCGCAGCCGTTCGTGAACCTGGGCGAGACGCTGAAGGACCAGGGCCGGGTCAGCGAGGCGCTGACGGTCCTGCAGCACGGCCGGGAGCACCATCCCGAGCTTGCCCTGCTGCACTCCAACCTGCTGCTCGCCCTGCACTACTCCCCCTGGGTGCCGCCCGAGGTCGTGCACCGGGCGCACCTCCACTGGAACGAGCGGCATGCCCGTCCGGTGGCCCGGGCCGGGCGGCCGTTCGCCAACGACCGGCGCGCCGACCGCCGCCTGCGGGTGGGGTACGTCTCCCCCGACTTCCGCCACCACGCCTGCGCCCATTTCATCGAGCCGCTGCTGCGCGCCCACGACCGGGCCGCGGTGGAGGTGGTCTGCTACTCCGCGACCCGCCACGAGGACGCGACCACCGGACGCATCAGGGCGCTGGCGGACCACTGGCGTTGCGTGGTCGGCGTGCCCGACGACGACGCGGCCGCCCTGGTGGAGGCGGACCGCATCGACATCCTGGTCGACCTCGCCGGCCACACCGCCGACGGCCGGCCCCTGCTGTTCGCCCGCAAGCCGGCCCCGCTCCAGGTCGCGTGGCTCGGCTATCCGGGAACGACGGGCATGCCGGCCGTCGACCACCGCCTGACCGATTCCGTCGCCGATCCCCTGGGCGTCACCGAGCGCTGGCACGCCGAGGCCCTGGTCCGCCTGCCCCGCGGCTTTCTCGCCTACCAGCCGCCGCCCGACGCGCCGCCGCCGACCGTGCCGCCCGCGGTCGCCAACGGGCATGTGACCTTCGGCTCCTTCAACAACGCCGCCAAGACCACCCCCGAGGTGGTGCGGGTGTGGTCGGCGCTGCTTGCGCGGCTGCCCTCGTCCCGCCTGCTCCTCAAGAGCCGGGGCTACGCCGATGCGGCGACCCGCGACGGGCTTCTGCACCGCTTCGCCGGGCATGGCGTGGACGCCGGGCGCATCACCCTGCTGCCGCTGACGCCCGCGGTCGACGACCACCTGCGCGCCTACGGGGCGATCGACGTGGCGCTCGACCCCTTCCCCTACAACGGGACGACCACCACCTGCGAGGCGCTGTGGATGGGGGTGCCGGTGGTGAGCCTGGCCGGCCGCAGCCATGTCGGCCGGGTCGGCGCCAGCCTGCTGCACCACTGCGGCCTGCCCGACCTGGTCGCCACCGACGAGGCCGGGTATGTCGGGACGGCGGCGGCCCTGGCGACCGACCCGGCGCGTCTCGGGACGTTGCGCCGGACCATGCGCGAGCGGCTGGCGCGCTCGCCCCTCACCGACCACCTGGGCTTCGCGCGGGCGGTGGAGGCGGCCTATCGCGCGATGTGGCGGGACTGGCTCCGGCGGGACGGGGCGGCGCGGCCCCCGCCCTAGCGGTGCCGGCCCGACGCCCGCGCGCTTCCTCAGCGACCCGTCCGCCGGCGGACCTCGTCGCGCAGGGCGTCGGCCGCCGCCTCGAACACCGGCCCCCAGTCCTGGTCCGGCCCCTGGCGGAACAGGCGCATGGTCGGGTACCACGGGGTGTGTGCGCCGGTGAAGCCGTAGATCCAGTAGGGAACGTGCTGCACCAGGTTCCACACCGGGCGGCCCAGCGCGCCGGCGAGATGGGCGACCGCGCTGTCGGTCATCACGACCAGGTCGAGCCGGTCGACCACGGCCGCGGTGTCGGCGAAATCGTCGAGCTGCGGCCCCAGCGGGACCACCAGGCGGCCGGCCGGGCCGAGGACGGCCAGCTCGTCCTCGGGCGGGCCCTTCTGCAGGCTGTAGAGGCGCACGCCCGGCACCTCGGCGAGGCGCAGGAAGCGCCGCAGGGGAACGGCGCGGCGGGCGTTGTCGGCGAAGGTCTCCCGGCCCGACCAGACGATGCCGACCCGCAGCGTGCCCGGCTCGCCCGGACCCAGCAGACGGTCGGCCTTGTCCCGCGCCGCCTCCGGAACCGCCGGACGGAGCGGCGGCGGAACGGTCGCCAGGGTCGTCCCGAACAGCCTCGGCAGGCTCATCTGCGACGCCTCCACCTCGGCCGGCGGCGGTTCCGCCCCCGTGGGGAAGAGCGCCTCCACCTCCAGCCCGGCGAGCGCGCGCCGCAGCTCATGGTGGCACTCGTAGAGCACCCGGCCGCCGCGTGCGGTCACCAGCGGGACGTAGCGGGCCATCAGCAGCGCGTCGCCGAACCCCTGCTCGCTGGACAGAAGGATGCGGCGCCCGCCGAGGTGGCCACCGTCCCACTCCGGCGCCCGCCAGGGACGGCCGTGGAAGGACGGCAGCCGCCGCCGCGCCTCGTAGTCGTCCATGCCATGGACGTAGTCGCCGATCTGCAGCCGCGTCAGCGCGCGTTCCCAGCGCAGCGCCGGGAGCGCCGCCTCGTGCGCCGCGGCCCGCTCGATGGCGGCCAGCGCATCGGCGAAGCGGCCGGCCTTGCGGTGCGCGACGACCGCGTTGAAGTGGATGGTCGGAGCGTCGGGCTCGAGACGCAGCGCCTCGCCCTGCGCCGCCAGCGCCTCGTCGAAGCGGCCGGCGTCGACCAGCGCGTTGCCGAGGTTGGTCCATATGCTGGCGTTCGACGGCGCATGCTCCAACCCGCGGCGGTGGCAGGCGATCGCCTCGTCGGCACGGCCGGAGCGGCGCAGCAGGAGACCCAGCATGCTCCAGGCCCCGGCATCCGCCGGATCGGCCGCGAGTGCGGCCGCGACCGCGGCCAGGATGTCGCCGTCACCAATCCGTTGCACGCCGTCCCCGTCAACCGTCGGCACACCCAGATCTCCCGTGATCATCTGCCCGCAACGCCCTGCCCCTTGGCCACCGTAGCCGATCACCATTGCTACCGGAAGTCTTTGCCGCATCATCACGTCGACACGCCGGCCGATAGAATGTCTACTTGAGATTTGCACGCGCTCTGTTCGCTACATGCATGATCCTCGAGAACTGAGCGGTCGATGCGAAGTCAAAAAACGTTACAATTCGTTCCAATCTTGTAGTGGTTTTGTTAACGCTTCTTGGGCTATCGATCAGTATGCCGCTAGTCGCCCAGGTTGCAATGGGCGGCGCGTGGCGTGGCAATCCCGGCTCCCGGCGCGCCGCCCGGACCGGCACAGCAGGTGCGGGATTCAGAAAATGGCCGCGGGTCAGACGCTTACGCTGCCGTCCGGTGGGTCGGACTACGTTTTCTCGAAGACGGAGGTCTGGTCCGGGATCCGGGGCAACGGCACCCGCGGTGTCGTGCTCAGCACGCAGGGCCATACCCTCGCCGTCACCAGCCTCGACCACATCACGGGCGGCGCCAATCCCCCTTACGGCGCCAGGGGCGACGTCGTCACGCTGGCGGCCGCCGGCGGAAACACCATCAAGGTCGGCGGCCTGGAGACGCTGATCGGCAGCGCCGGGCGCGACCGTGTGCTCATCTCGTCGACCGGCACCACCATGGCGGTGGAGTCGATCGAGACCATCATCGGCGCCAGCACCGGGACCAACCTGCTCCTTCTGAACGACACCGCCGGCAACACCATGTCGGTGGCGTACATCAAGTCGATCGCCGGCAGCGACGGCAAGGACGTCATCACCTTCGGCGCCGACGGCCAGATCGGCACGACGACCGTCATCAAGAACATCGAAACCATCGTCGGCACGACCGGCGTCGACTTGATCGCGACGATGGGGGGTGGGGCGAACACCGTTCTCGTCCAGGGCGTGGAGGCGTACATCGGCAGCGCCCAGCTGGCGGACGTCATCCGGCTGACCTCCGGCGGCAGCACCATCGGCGTCGCCTACGCCGACACGCTGATCGGCACCGCCGGCTACGACATCGCGACCCTCGCCTTCAAGACCGGGACCGTAAACCTCCTGGCGGCGACCGGCACCCTCGCCGTGTCGATGATCGACCACGTCGTCGGCGGCACCGGCAGCCGGACCGCGGCCGTGCTGCTGGACGTCGGCAACACCGTCACCGTCTCCAGCCTCAACACCGTGATCGGTGGCAGCGGCCACGACGTCATCACCATCGACCTGCGCGACGGCACCCCGGTGGTGGGCGTCGGCCCGGTGGCCTGGAACACCACCGGCAGCACCATGCAGGTGTCGCAGGTGGAATCCATCGTCGGAAGTTCGGGCAACGACCTGGTCATGGCCCTGGACAACGCCGGTTCGACGCTGGCGGTGTCGGCGGTGGAGTCCGTCGTCGGGAGGATCGGCACCGATGTGCTGACCCTGACGAACGGCGGCAACACCGTCGCCGTTGAGGCCCTGGAGACGGTGGCCGGCGGCAGCGGGATCGACACCGTCTCGGTGCGCACCACGCGCGGGACGACCATGACGGTGAGCGCCGTCGAAACCGTCATCGGCGCCGCCGGCCTCGACGTGGTGACCTTCACCGACACCGCCGCGACGATCCACGTGTCGGGCATCGAGACGGTCTACACACCCGGCCAGACGCTGGAGCTCGGTGGCGCCGACACCGTCCTGACATTCCCCAACGCCGTGTCGGTGCCGTCCGCACCGATCCTCGGCGCGGCTTCCGACAGCGGTGCGCTGGGCGACGGCCTGACCAGCGTCGCCCGGCCGACGCTGACCGGAACGGCCGACGCCCGCGCCGTGGTCACCCTGTACGGCAACGGCACGGCGCTGGGCACGGCGACCGCCGGGGCCGACGGGGCGTGGGGGATCACACCCGCCGATGCGCTGACTGACGGGACCTGGACGCTGGTCGCCCGGGCAAGCAGCGGCGCGGCGCAAAGCGAGGCGTCGCCGGCGCTGACCGTGACCATCGACACCACCGCCCCGGCGGCACCGTCGGCCCTGGAGCTGACCGCCGCGACCGACACCGGCGTCTCGTCCAGCGACGGCATCACGCGCACCACCGCCCCGACCGTGCAGGGTTCGGCGGCGCCCGGCAGCATGGTCGGCCTCTACGACGGCGGGCAGTTCCTCGGCGCGGCGACCGCCGACGGGCTGGGCGCCTGGTCCTTCGCCACGCCGACCCTGGCGTCGGGCCTGCACACCCTGACCGCGACCGCGGTCGACGCCGCCGGCAACACCAGCGTGGCGTCGGCCGGCCTCGTCGTCACCGTCGACGGTGCCGCCACCGCCCCCACCGGCCTGGCCCTGGCGACCGCCTCCGACACCGGCACCCTCGGCGACGGCCTCACCGCCACCGGGGCGCCGACCGTCACCGGGACGGCCGAAGCGTTCGCGGTCGTGACGCTGTTCAAGACCGGCACGGCGCTGGCGTCGGCGACCGCCGACGCGTCGGGCCTGTGGCAGGCGACCCTGGGCGCGCTCGCCGACGGGGCGCACGCGCTGACCGCGCGCTCGGTCGACCGCGCCGGCAACACCAGCGCCGAGTCCGGCGCGTTCACCGTCACCATCGACACGACGCCGCCGCCGGCGCCGTCCGCGCCGGCCTTGACAGCGGCCTCCGACAGCGGTGCGTCGGACGGCGACCGCCTCACCAACATCGCCACGCCGACCTTCACCGGGACCGCCGAGCCGGGCGCCGTCGTCGACCTGATGATCGCCGGGTCGCCGACCCCGGTGGGCTCCGCCACCGCCGACGGCGGCGGGGCATGGACCATCACCGCCACCACGGTGGCGGACGGCACCCACAGCTTCGCCACGCGCGCCCGCGACCTCGCCGGCAACACCCGGGACGGCGCGGGAACGCTGTCGGTCACCATCGACACCGCCCCGCCCGACGCGCCGGGCGGCCTCGCGCTCACGCCCGGCACCGACAGCGGGTCGAGCACCAGCGACGGCGTCACCCGGATCACCGCCCCGACGGTCACCGGCACCGCCGCCGCCGGCAGCACCGTGGCTCTGCGCGACGGCGGCGTCCTGCTGGGCACGACCACCGCCAACGCGCAGGGGTCGTGGGAGCTGGCCGGCACCACGCTGGCGGTCGGCCCCCACACCCTGACCGCCACGGCCACCGACGCCGCCGGCAACCTCAGCGTCTCCTCCGCCGCCCTGATCGTCACCATCGACACCGCCGGCGACACCCCGGCGATCGTCGGGCTCGCCCCGGGGTCGGACACCGGAACCGCCGGCGACGCCATCACCCGGCAGTCGTCGCCGTCCATCGTCGGCACCGCCGAGTCCGGGGGCCTCGTCTCGCTCCACGAGGGTGCGCAGCTGCTCGGCCAGGTCGTCGCCGGTGCCGACGGTGCCTGGACGGTGACCGCATCGGGCCTCGACGGCGGCGCCCACACCCTGACCGCCAGCGTGGTGGACGCCGCCGGCAACACGTCGACCCCCAGCGCCGCCGCGGTGGTCACCGTCGACCTGGTGGCGCCGGGCGCCCCGGTGGCGCTGGCGCTGGCCCCCGCCTCGGACACCGGGACCGCCGGCGACGGCCGGACCCGGATCACCACGCCGACGATCACCGGCACGGCCGAGGCCGGCAGCCGGGTCGACCTCTACGACGGGGCGACGCTTCTCGGCTCCGCCACGGCCGACGCCACGACCGGCGCATGGTCGGTCACCGCGTCCGCCCTCTCCACCGGCACCCGCACCCTGACGGCCCGCGCCGTCGACGCCGCCGGCAACACCGGCGCGGCCTCCACCACCCTGACGGTGATCGTCGACACCGTGTCCGACCAGCCCGGCGGGCTGGCGCTGGCCACGGCGTCCGACAGCGGCGCGTCGGCCGCCGACGGGGTGACCCGGGTCACCGCGCCCACCGTGACCGGGACGGCCGAGGCGGGCGCCGTCGTCAGCCTGTTCAGCGACGCCGCCGCCGTCGGCACCGCCACGGCCGACGGGTCGGGCCGCTGGTCGATCACCGCGTCGGCGCTGGGCGACGGCACCCACGCCCTGACCGCCAGTGCCGTCGACGTCGCCGGCAACACCAGCGCGGTGTCGTCGGCCCTGTCCGTCACCATCGACACCGCGGCCCCCGCCCTGTCGACGATCACCGCCGATGCCGACCAGGAGACGCCGACCGTCACCGGCACCGCCGAGGCCGGTGCCGTCGTCACCCTGTACGACGGCACCGGCGGCGGCGCCGCCGTGCTGGGGGTGGCGACCGCGGACGGCGGCGGCGCGTGGTCGATCACCACCCCGGACCTGGCCGGCGGCACCTATTCCCTGACGGCGCGGGCCCGCGACCTGGCCGGCAACGAGGCGGTCCAGAGCACCTCGGTCACCGTGACCGGCCGCATCGGCATTCCCGGGTCCCTGGTGCTGTCGACCGATTCCGGCGTGTCGGGCAGCGACCGCATCACCAACACCGCGTCCCCGGTGGTCACCGGCACCGCCCAGGCGGGCGGCACCATCACCCTGGCCAGCGACCTCGGCGTGACGCTGGGCTCGGCGACCGCCGACGGCAGCGGCCTCTGGACCGTGTCGGCCTCGGCCAGCCTGGGCGACGGCACCCACACCCTCAAGGCGTCGGGCGAGCACAACGGCACGGCGCTGGGCCTCTCGGCCGGTTTGACGGTCACCATCGACACCGCCGGCCCCGGGGCCCCGGCCGGGCTGGCCCTCCAGCCCGCCTCGGACACCGGCCCCTCCGCCACCGACCGCATCACCGCCACCACCACGCCGACCGTCAGCGGCACCGCCGAGGCCGGCAGCGTGGTCACCCTGTTCGGCAGCGACGGCGTCACCGCCCTCGGCACGGCGACGGCGTCCGAGGCCGGGCTGTGGGAGGTCACCAGCGGCGCGCTGGCAGCCGGCGACCACACGCTGACCGCCTCGGCGGTCGACGTCGCCGGCAACACCGGGGCCGCGTCCTCCGCGCTCACCCTGACCATCGACACCGCCGCCCAGGTGCCCGGCGCGCTGGCCCTGGCGACGGCCGCCGACACCGGGCAGACCGGCGACGGCATCACCGCGGTCTCCGCCCCGACCGTGCAGGGCACGGCGGAGGCCGGCGGCGTCGTCACCCTGTACAAGGACGGTGCTGCCGTCGGCACCGGCACCGCCGACGGCACCGGCGCGTGGTCGGTCACCACCGCGGCGCTGGGAAGCGGCACCCACGACCTCACCGCCCGGCTGGTCGACGTCGCCGGCAACACCAGCGATCCGTCGGGCGCGCTGCGCGTCGTCATCGACCTCGCCGCGCCCGGCGCCCCCGGCGCGCTGGCCTTCGACCCCGCCCTCGACAGCGGCACCGCCGCCGCCGACGGGCTCACCAGCGTCGCCACCCAGCCGGTGACCGGCACGGCCGAGACCGGCAGCACGGTGGTCCTCTACGACGGTGCGTCGGCCGTCGGCACCGCGGTCGCCGGCGACGGCACCTGGACGATCACCGCGCCGCCGCTGGCCGAGGGCCCGCACACCCTCACCGCGCGCGCCGTCGACGTGGCCGGCAACACCAGCGCCGCCTCGGCGGCCTTGACCGTCACCATCGACACCGCGACGCCGGCACCGTCCGGCCTCGGCCTGGCCGCCGCCGCCGACACCGGCCTGTTGACGAACGACGGCCGAACCACAGCGACGACGCTGCCGCTGACCGGGTCGGCCGAGGCCAACAGCGTCGTCTCGCTGTTCGACAACGGCTCGTCGGTGCCCCTCGGCACCGCCACCGCCGACGCCAACGGCGCCTGGTCCTTCACCGCCGTCGGCATGGCCGAGGGCGCCCACACCGTCACCGCCACCTCCGTCGACCGTGCCGGCAACACCTCCGCCGCCGCCGGCTCGCTGACGGTGACGGTGGACCTCACCCTCGCCGACCCCGGTGCGCCGGGCCTGGCCCCGGCGTCCGACACCGGGACCGCCGGCGACTTCCTGACGCGCCTGCTGGCGCCGGCGATCACCGGCACCACCGAGGCCGGCTCCCGGATCTCCCTCTACGACGGCGCCAACTTCGTCGGGATGGGGACCGCCGACGGGGGGGGCGTCTGGTCGATCGAGGCCGCGCTCGGTGCCGGCAGCCACACGCTGTCGGTCCGGGTGGTCGACGTGGCCGGCAACAGCGTCGACGCGTCGGGCACGCTGGTCGTCACCATCGACGCCACCGCCCCCACGGCGCCGACCGTGCCGCTGCTCGACCCCGCCTCGGACACCGGCGTCTCGGCCGCCGACGCCCTGACCCGGACGACGACGCCGACCCTGACGGGCACCGCCGAGGCCGGCAGCGTGGTCCTGCTGACCGACGGCGCCGCCACGGTCGGCACGGCCACCGCCAGCGGAACCGGCGCCTGGACCATCGTCGCCACCACCCTGGCCGACGGCGCCCACACCCTGGACGCGCGCGCCGTCGACGCCGCCGGCAACACCAGCGCCGCCTCCGCCGCCCTGGTGGTCACCATCGACACCACCACGCCGGCGCCCAGCGGCGTCGCGGTGACGGCGGCCACCGACACCGGCCGCTCCGCCAGCGACGCGGTGACCCGCACCGTCGCCCCGGCCATCGCCGGCACCGCCGAGGCGGGTGCGGTGGTGTCGCTGTACGAGGACTCCACCCTGCTGGGCGCGGCGACGGCGAGCAACGCCGGCCTGTGGTCGATCACCACCCCGACCCTGGCCGAGGGGGCGCACACCCTGTCCGCGGTCGCCATCGACCGCGCCGGCAACAGCGCCACCGCCGCCGCCGTCCTGACGGTCACCGTCGACGTCAGCGTCGCGCCGCCCACCGCCCCCGCCCTCGCCGCAGGGTCGGACACCGGCCGGGCCGACGACGCGACGACCCTGACGGACCGGCTGACCCGCGACACCACGCCGACCCTGACCGGCACGGCGGAAGCGTGGGCGGCGGTCACCGTCTACGACGGCGCGACCGCCGTCGCGGCGACCACCGCCGACGCCTCGGGCGTGTGGTCGGCTGACACGGCGACGCTGCACAGCGGCGAGCACACGCTGGTCGCGCGCGCCGTCGACCCCGCCGGCAACAGCTCCGCCGCGTCGGCGACGCTGACCATCACCGTCGACACCGTGGCGACCGAGCCCTTCGACCTCGCGCTGGCCACCGGGTCGGACACCGGCATCTCGACGACCGACGGGCTGACCCGCCTCGCCAGCCCGGTGGTGGCCGGCACGGCGGAGGCGCTCAGCGTCGTCACCCTGTACGCGGGCGCGTCGTCCATCGGCACGGCGACGGCCGACGCGGCCGGCGGCTTCTCCGTCACCGCCGGACCCCTGGCGGCCGGCGACCACACCCTGACCGCGGTCGCCGTCGACCGCGCCGGCAACACCTCGTCGGTCTCGGCCGCCCTCAGCGTGTCGGTGGACCTGACGACGGCCACCCCCAGCCTGGCGCTGGCGGGTCAGTCCGACAGCGGCGTGTCCAGCGGTGACGCCATCACCAACAGCGCGTCGCCCTTCCTGCTCGGCACCGCCGAGACGGGCGCCCGGGTCACCCTCTACGACGGCGCCACGGCGATCGGCACCGCCGACGCCGGCAGCCTCGGGGCGTGGTCCGTCGCCGCCCCCGGCCTGACCGAAGGGGCCCACACGCTGACCGCCGTGGCCGTCGACCAGGCCGGCAACACCTCGTCCGCCTCCACCGCGGTGACGGTGGTCATCGACCGGACGGCGGCGGTGCCGACGCCGGCCCTGGCGACCGCCTCCGACAGCGGGGTGAGCGGCGACGACACCACCCGGGACTCCACCCCCGACATCGCCGGCACGACCGAGCCGGGCGGCTACGTCGCCCTGTACGAAGGAACCGTGCTGCGCGGGTCGACGACCGCCGACTCCGCGGGCCTGTGGACCATCACCTCCGGCCAGCTCGGCCACGGCGCCCACACCCTGACGGCGGTGGGCAGCGACGCCGCCGGCAACACCAGTGCGGCCTCGTCGCCCCTGGTGGTCACCGTCGACACCATCGCCCCCACCGCCCCGTCCGGGGTGGCCCTCGCCACCGGATCGGACACCGGCGCGTCGGCGACCGACCGGCTGACCCGGATCGCCACGCCGTCGGTGACCGGCACCGCCGAGGCCGGCGCCACCATAACGCTGTACGACGGCGCCACCGCCATCGGCACCGCCACCGCGGCCGGCACCGGCGCCTGGACCGTGACCGCCGGGGGGTCGCTGGCCGACGGGGTGCACGGGCTGACCGTCACCGCCACCGACGCCGCCGGCAACACCGGCGCCGCCTCGGCGCCGCTGTCGGTGACCGTCGACACGACGACGGCGGCGCCGTCGGGGTTGGCGCTGACCGCCGCCTCCGACAGCGGGCGCTCCACCGCCGACGCCATCACCTCCGCGACCACGCCGACCGTCACCGGCACCGCCGAGGCGGGCAGCGTGGTCACCCTCTACGAGGGCGCCGCCGCGCTGGGCAGCGCCACCGCCAACGGCCTCGGCGTGTGGTCGGCGGTGGCGACGCTCACCACCGGGGCCCACACCCTGACCGCGGTGGCGGTCGATGCCGCCGGCAACACCTCGACCGCGTCGGCCGGGCTGACCGTGACCGTCGACACGACGGCCGCACCGCCGACCGGCCTGGCGCTGGCCGCGGACGGCGGCGTCTCCAACACCGACCGGCTGATCGCCACGGGCAGCCCGGTGATCACCGGCAGCGCCGAGGCGGACAGCGTCGTCCAGCTCTACGCCGGCGGCAATCTGCTGGGCGCGGTCACGGCCGACGGCGCCGGCGCATGGTCGATCACCAGCAGCGCCTTGGGCTCCGGCGTCCACACCCTGACCGCCCGGGCGATCGACGTCGCCGGCAACACCAGCGCCGCCTCCACGGCCCTGACGGTCACCGTCGACACCACCGCCCCCGGGGCGCCCGGCGGGCTGACCGTGACGGCGGCCTCCGACACCGGCCTTTCCTCCGCCGACGCGGTCACCGCCGCCACCACGCCGGCCGTCACCGGCACGGCCGAGGCGGGCAGCATCGTGACCCTCTACGCGGGCACGACGGCGCTCGGCAGCGCCACCGCCGACGGCGGCGGCTCGTGGACCATCGTACCGACGGCGCTCGCCGGGTCCGAGGCGGGGACGCCGCACACCCTGACCGCCCTGGCCCAGGACGCGGCCGGGAACACCAGCGCGGCCTCGGCGCCGCTGACCGTCACCATCGACACCGCCGGCGCCGCGCCGACCGCCCTGGCCCTGGCGCCCGCCTCCGACACCGGGATCGCCGGCGACCTGCTGACCTCCGTCACCGAACCGACCATCGTCGGCCGGGCCGAGGCCGGCAGCGTCGTCACCCTGTACAGCGGCAGCGTCGGCACCACGCCGCTGGGCACGGCGACCGCCGACGCCACCGGGGTGTGGTCGATCACCACCGCGACGCTGGCCGGCGGGACCGGCACGGCGCACACGCTGCTGGCCACCATCGTCGACCTCGCCGGCAACACCAGCGCGGCCTCGGCGCCGCTGACCTTCACCATCGACACGGTCCCCGACGCCGTCTCGGTGACCTTGACCGCGGCGTCCGACAACGGCACGTCGAGCACCGACCGCATCACCTCGGTGGTCACCCCGACCTTCACGGGGACGGCCGGCTCCGGCCGCGAGGTGGTCGTCAAGGACGGCGCCACCGTGCTGGGCACCGTCACCGCCAGCGGCTCCGCCACGGAGAACGCCACCGGCTCCTGGACCTTCACCGCCGGCACGCTGGCCGGCGGCACCCACACCATCACCATCGAGTCGGAGGACGGCGCCGGCAACCAGGCCACCGACGGCGTGACGGTCACCATCGACCTCGCCGCCGACGCGCCGAGCGGCCTGGCCCTGGCCGCCGGGTCCGACAGCGGCCGGAACACCACCGACACCCGCACCCGCCTGACCACCCCGACGCTGACCGGCACCGCCGAGGCCGGCAGCGTGGTGACCCTCTATGACGGCGCCGCCTCGATCGCCACGGCGACCGCCAACGCGCTGGGCACCTGGAGCGTCACCACCCCGGTGCTGGCCGCCGGGTCCCACACCCTGAGCGCCACCGCGGTCGACGTCACCGGCAACACCAGCGACCCGTCGACCGCGCTGGTCGTCGAGATCGACACCACGGCGGCGGCGCCGACCGGCCTCGCCCTCGATCCCGCGGCCGACAGCGACAGCGGCGCCACGGGCGACGGCGTCACCCGGATCACCAGCCCGCGCATCACCGGCACGACCGAACCCGGCGACGTCGTCATGCTCTACGACGGCACGGCCCAGATCGGCGTCGCGACGGCGAGCGGCGCCGGCGCCTGGTCGATCCAGGTCAGCGGCCTGGCCGACGGCAGCCGCACGCTGACCGCCCGGTCCATCGACATCGCCGGCAACACCAGCGATCCGTCGGCGCCGTTGGTCGTGGTCGTCGACACCGCCGCCCCCGCCGCGCCGACGCTGGCGCTGGCGTCCGGCTCCGACAGCGGCGCGCTCGCGGACGACCGGCTGACCAACGTCACCACCCCGACCGTGACCGGAGCGGTCGAGGCGAACGCCGTCGTCCACCTCTACGCCGGGGCGAGCCTGGCCGGCACGACCACCGCCGACCCCGCCGGCGCCTGGACCATCACCGCCAGCGCGCTGGCCAGCGGCGCGCACCAGCTGACCGCCGTCGCGGTCGACGTCGCCGGCAACACCGGCGCGGCGTCGGCGGTGCTGGCGGTGACCATCGACACGGGCTCGGCGGCGCCGACCGAGCTGGCGCTGGCCGCCGGCAACGACAGCGGCCGCGCCGCCGACGACCGGATCACCAGCGCCGCCGCGCCGACGGTGCTCGGCCGGGCCGAGGCGGGCAGCGTCGTCACCCTGCGCGATGGCGCGACCGCCCTGGGGTCGGCCACCGCCGACACCTCCGGCGTGTGGAGCGTCTCGTCGGGCAGCGTGCTCGGCGACGGCTCCCACACCCTCACGGCGACCGCCGTCGACCCGGCCGGCAACACCAGCGTGGCGTCGAGTGGGCTGGTGGTGACGGTCGACACCGCGGTCGCCGCGCCGACCGGTCTGGCGCTGGCCACCGGCTCCGACACCGGAGGCTCCAGCAGCGACCGGCTGACCGCGGTGGCGACCCCGACGCTCACCGGAACGGCGGAGGAGCTGAGCGTCGTCACCCTGTACGACGGCGGGGCGCTGGTCGGCCAGGTCACCGCCGGAGCCGACGGCGCCTGGACCATCGCCGCCAGCCCGCTGGCCGAGGGAACCCACACCCTGACCGCGGTGGCCCAGGACGTCGCCGGCAACAGCGGTGCGGCCTCGGACGCCCTGGTGGTCACCGTCGACCTCACGGCGGCGCCCGCCGTGGTGTTCATGGACACCGCGTCCGACCGGGGCGCCGAACCGGACGACGGCCTGACCAACCTGGCCACGCCGACCTTCTTCGGCACCACCGAGGCCAACAGCCTGGTCACCCTCTACGACGGCGCGTCGGTGACGGGCACCACCACGGCCGACGCCTTCGGCAGCTGGACCCTCGTCTCGACGCCTCTGAGCGAGGGCCTGCGCCAGATCTCCATCGCCGCGGTCGACCCGGCCGGCAACACCGCCACGGCGTCGGTGGCCCTGCAGCCGACCATCGACACCACCGCGCCCACGGCGCCCGCGTCGGTGGCGCTCAGCGCCGACAGCGACAGCGGCACGGCGGGCAACGGCATGACCAACGTCGCCACCCCGGCCCTGACCGGCCGGGCCGAGGCGAACAGCCACATCCTGCTGCTCGACGGCGCGACCCTGGTGGGCGAGGCCGACACCGACCCGCTCGGCGACTGGTCGGTCTCCGCGTCCACCCTGACCGTGGGCGCCCACAGCCTGACGGTGCACGCGGTCGACGCCGCCGGCAACACCTCGTCGGCCAGCGCCCCGCTCACCCTGACCATCACCCCGCTGGCGACGGCGCCGACGGTGGGGCTGGCGGCCGCCTCCGACACCGGCACCCTGGGCGACAACCGGACCAACAGCACGACCCCGGACCTCACCGGCTCGGCGATGGCGCTGTCCGTGGTCACCCTCTATTCCGGCGTCACCAGCGTCGGCACGGCGACCGCCGACGCCAACGGTGTGTGGACCTTCGCGGCCGGCGGCCTGACCCCGTCGCAGCGCACCCTGACCGCGGTGGCGCAGGACGTCGACGGCGTCACCTCCGGCCAGTCCGCGGCCTTCACCTTCACCGTCGACACCACCGCGCCCGCGGTGGTCACGCAGAGCCCGGCGCAGAACGCCACCGGGGTCGGCCCGTCGGCCAGCCTGGTCCTCACCTTCGACGAGGCGGTGCTGCGCGGCACCGGCTCCATCGTCGTGAAGCGGACCAGCGACGACGCCGTGGTCGCCACGGTTCCGGTCAGCGACACCGCGCGGGTGGCCGTCTCCGGCAGCACCGTCACCGTGACCACCGGGGTGACCCTGGCCTACAGCACCGCCTACACCGTGGAGATCGCCGCCGGGGCGGTCACCGATGCGGCTGGCAACGCCTTCGCCGGCGTGACCGGCACCGCCTTCGCGTTCACCACCGGCGCCGAGCCGGCGTCGTCCGGCGGCGGCGGCGGCGGCACCACGACCCCGACCACGGTGGACGGGGTGACCATCGGCACGGGCACCGTCAGCAACGGAGACGGGACCACGTCGCAGACCGTGGTCGTCCCCGTGGTCACGGGCAGCCGCGCGGACTCCGTCGGCAACAACGACGTCGCCGACATTCCCCTGGTCACCGTCGCCGGCGAAAGCCTGCTCACAGTCCAGGTCCCGGTCGGGGTCGGCCTGACGGCGTCGGGATCGGCCGCCCCGAAGGCGGCGGGCACCTCGCTCAGTGACCTCATCCGCGAGATCCAGGCCCACACGGCGGAGGGGTCGTCGGACCGCGACACCCTCACCTCGGGCGGCAGCGGCTTTCTCGGCGGCCTGCCCACCGACGCGCCGCTGGTGGTGCAGACCATCGTGCCGACCGTGGAAACGGGTGCCACCGGATCGGGCCAGCCGCTGGTGATCGCCGGCACCCCGACCGCGACGGGCGGGGTGCGCACGGCGCTGGTGGTCGACACCCGCGGCATGCCCGCGGGCTCGACCATCCTGCTTCAGAACGTCGAGTTCGCGGCGGTCATCGGCGCCGTGCGGGTGACGGGCGGCGCCGGGTCCCAGACGGTCTGGGGCGACAGCGAGGACCAGTACATCGTCCTGGGCGCCGACGACGACACCCTGCACGGCGGCGGCGGCAACGACTTCGTCGGCTCCGAGGCGGGCGACGACGTGCTGTACGGCGACGCCGGCACCGACACGGTCACCGGCGGCATCGGCAACGACGTCCTGTTCGGCAACCAGGGGATTGACCTCGCCTACGGCAACCAGGGCGCCGACACCCTGTTCGGGGGCCAGGACGCCGACACCCTGTTCGGCGGGCAGGACGGGGACGCCGTCTACGGTGGCCTGGGCGAGGACCTCCTCTACGGCAACCGCGGCCGCGACACCCTGCTCGGCGACGGCGGCCGGGACGGGCTCTACGGCAACCAGGACGAGGACGTCCTCTACGGCAACCGCGGCGACGACGCGCTCTATGGCGGCGAGGCGGCGGACACCCTGTTCGGCGGCCAGGGCGCCGACACGCTGGTGGGCGGCAAGGGGGCCGACGTCCTCCATGGCGGCGAGGGGGCGGACGTGTTCCGCTACACCGACCTCGCCGACGGCGGCGACCGCATCGTCGACTTCACCAGCGGCGTCGACACCGTGGTGGTCTACAGCCCGAACTTCGGCAACCTGGCGTCGGGCACCCTGTCGGCCGGCAACTTCGCGCTGGGCAACCCGCGCGACGCCGATGACTTCTTCGTGTTCGACACCAACACCGGCGTGCTGTCCTTCGACGCCGACGGCTCGGGGGCCGGGGCCGCGGTGACCATCGCCACCTTCGACACCCGCACCCTGCGCGCCTCGGACATCGTCCTGGCGTCGGGGCCGTAAGGAGACCATGGCCTGAGTTGTTGACCGCCAGACTGGGCCGGCCCGAAAGCCGACACTGTGCATTCCGCGACCCAGCGTGCTCACGACATGAACCTGGAAACCATCGCTCCCCTGAGTGATGATCCCCTTTGTGCTGCGCGCCCTGGCCGCACAATCAGCGGTGACGTCCCAGGGCGTGGTGTAGCAGCGCGTTCGCCGGGGCAGGTCCGCAGGTCGGCGTAGCCGGCCGGAGGGCCTGCCCCGGCGGGCGGTCATCGTGGTTCTTCGGTACAGTCTGGTCACCACAACTCAAACCCTTACCGAGGGTGACCACGATGACCG